>CAYYSH010000077.1:0-11010 GCA_964474265.1 uncultured Anaerolineales bacterium | reverse complement strand
GGATAATACCTATGGACGATTACCAAACCACCGAAGACGAAGAGGAAGCTATCCTCTCCCAACAATTCGCCACCCAGGACCTGGTCCACAAACTGAAGCAGGCCCTGGAGGCCGTCGAGAAGGATGAATGGGAGGACGCCGAGGACGCTCTTGTATCTGCCCGGGGCATGCTCGAGGCCTACACCTACGGCTATCCCAACCCTACCGGTCTCCTAAGCGCCATTTCCGAAGCCACCGAGCACGTCAAGAACAAGGAGAAGGACAAGGCTCGCAGCACCATCCGCCAGGCTATTAACCTTGCCGAGAAACTTGCCGAGGACGAAGACCAGGAGCAAAATGCCGAACATACTCTGGCCAGCCATATCCGTGCCGCACGCCAAAAGCGAGGCCTATCTGTCCAGCAAGCTGTCGAGAAACTCCCCCCCGACGAACCTCTTACCATCAAGGACTGGCAACGCATCGAGCAGGGAGATATGGTCCCCAACGAGAAGTGCTTACGCGCCATCGCCCAGGTCCTAAACATCTCCCCTCAAACCCTTTTAGACCTGGCCACCGAGGCCCGCAAAGAACGCTCCGCCCAGGCCGATCGCACAACGCTTGCCACCCATGACATCTCCCCCAGCCACGATGAGTTCAAAGTCACCATCATCACCGCCGGAGAGGGGAACGGCTTCACCTGGCCCGAGGACGTGCTGGCCAACTACGCCCATCTCTTCAACGGCATCACCGCTTTTGTCAACCACGAACGCATCGACGCCTATAACGCCCGCCCGGGAGGGCGAACCGTCGATGATATCGCCGGTGTTTACTACAACGCCCACTTCGACCCCCAGGTGAAAGGCATCCGCGCCCAGTTCAAACCCATGCCACCTCGCGGTGAGTGGACCGCCAAGGTCATAAACGCCATCCTGGAGGAAAAAGAGAAAGGTACGCCCGTTCCCAACATCGGCATCAGTGCGGACGTCTCTTTCACCCACCGCAACCGCGTCGTATCTGCCATCAAGAAAGTCCATTCCGCCGACATCGTTTTCAACCCGGCGCGAGGTCCCCAATCCGGGGAAGCCTTCGCCCGCATCGCCAACCAAGTTCAGGAGAGTCTAAACATGAACAACGAAACTTCTAACTCCACGCCCCCAACCGCCCAAGTCGATCCCGCCATGATCGACTCCTTCCTCAAGGCTCAACGCCAGGCCCTATTGCACGCCCAGCTTGCCAACTCCAACCTCCCCGAACCCATGAAAGAAGCTGTCCGTGAACAGCTGGGAGAGGACTGGCTACCCGAAGACCTGGATCGTGCCATCAGCCAGCAGAAGAAAATCTGGGCTAAATTACAGGAGGACAAGGTCATCACGGGAGTCCAACCATCCACCGAGGTCGTATCCAACGGCTGGGACCAGTTCGAGGAAGCTTTCCTTGCCCTGATCGAAGCCCGTCGCCCCAAGAACGGCATCCGCCCCCTGTCTGGCATCCGTGAGGCGTACCTGCTTCTTTCCGGCGACTATGAAATGACAGGCATGTTTCACGAGGATCGCGTCCAGTTCGCCAACGCCAGCTCTACAACCATGGCGAACCTGACCGCCAACGTCCTCAACAAAGTCGTGGTTAACCAGTTCCAGCGCTATCCACGCTTCTGGGAACCCGTGGTATACACCGAGGAATTTACCTCACTCCAAACCGTCCAGTGGATTACGCTAGGCGGCATTGGAGAACTCCCAACCGTCGCCGAGGGCGCAGCGTATACCGAAATGACCTGGGACGATCAATCTGAAACGGCCAGCTGGAAGAAGAAGGGAGGCTATCTGGGGATCACCCTGGAGGCCATCGACAAGGACGATACCCGTCGCCTCCAACAGGCTCCCCGCGCCCTGGCTCAGGCCGCCTGGCTCACTCTGGGCAAAGCCTTTGCCGCCATCTTCACCGATAACAACGCCCTCTCGGACGGCGTCGCCCTCTTCCACGCCAACCACAACAATCTGGGAAGCAGCGGACTCGGCTATGCAGCCTGGGACGCCACCCGCCAGGCCATGCGCGCCCAGACCGAACTGAACAGCAGCGAACCCCTCGGCGCTCTCACCGCCCCCAAGTTCCTGCTGGTCCCCAACGAACTCGAGCAGACTGCCATCCAGACCCTCGCGAGCGCCAATGAACCCGGCACCGCCGACAACGATATCAACCCATTTGCTGAAGGCGAGTCCCGCAGCGAAATGCTGCGCATTGCTCGCCAGCGTGTCATCGTAGTCGACTTCTGGACCAACGCCAAGGACTGGGTTGCCGTTGCCGATCCCAACCTCTACCCCAGCATCGGCTTAGGCTATCGCTTCGGTGACACCCCAGAAATATTCAGCGTCGCCGACCCCAACTCCGGACTGATGTTCACGAACGACGTCATGCCGGTCAAAGTTCGCTGGTTCTTCGCCATCGGCCCGACCGATTATCGCGGCCTGTACAAGCACGTTGTAGCTTAATTTCACTAGGAGATCATTCATGGACGGACAACGATTTGCAGTCACAGTACATCTACACGGCACACTCAGCGCCAACGCCCAAGGCTCCTTCTCCCTCGACGGACCCGCCACCCTGGTTGCCATCTCTGCCGTCGCTTCCAACGATTCCGATGCTACGCTCCAGGTCGGAGACGCCGGCGACGCAGACGGTATCATGACCGCCACCACCATTGGAGATTCCGGCACACCCAAGGTCATGACGATCAGCGACTTCAACGGCGCCCTCGTGGACCCAAAAGCCAACGGGTATCATTTCCCATCCAACGATAAAGCCCTCCACTGGCTTCTGGACTTCGACGGCGCCGCCGGCACGGCAGCCCAGAACGTCACCATCGTATTCTGGTTCCAGGACGGAGGAAGCTAATGGCAAGAGAATTCGACATCGTAGAGGCTATCCTTGACCTGCAAGAACGAGTCACAAAACTCGAGCAAGCCGGCGGTTCCCCCGCCGCCGGCAAAGACTTTTACTCCGAGGAACTTAACGAGAAAATTCACCAGGCGCTGGCCGACGCCGGCTACCGAACCATAGGGGATATCCAGCAAGCCACCGACGAGGAGCTACTCGCCATACCCGGGATCGGACCGGCCGCCTTGCGCCGCATTCGGGAGGCCACAACCTGATGGCCACCACCATTTTAGGAAAAGATCCTAATAACAGCCGCCGTGAAGTCGAAGTCACAGCAGAGGGCCAGATCATCACCCACAGCAATTGGTCCCCCCTGCAAGTTGCCGACACCACGACAAACGACAGCGATAAGACGTTAACCGTGCCCGCCGGCAAAGAGTGGCACGTGATGAGCATCCACGTCAGTTATACTTCCAGCGCCACCGCCGGCAATCGCCAACTCGAGATCCGCTTCCTGGATAACGACGACGACATCATGTCATCCGCTCGAGCAAGACTCACTCAGGCCGCCTCCCTCTCATACCAGTACGAGTTCGCACCCGGCCTGACGAACGATACGGCTGCTTACGACACCGATCACATCACGACCAGCATCCCTTCCACGCTCGTCCTCCCGGCCGGCTACAAGGTTCGCATCTTCGACAATAACGCCATCGCGCCGGCCGGGGACACAATGACCGTACACATGATGATCCTGGAGAGATCAGCCTGACATGTCTCGAGTCATAACATCCAGCGGATCCTCACCCAGTCGAGTCTATATCGTGGACAAAGAGGGAAACGCCGACTACCTCTCCATACAGGCTGCCATCGATAAGGCATTCTCCCAGAATCCCAGCACAACAGACCCCTACACGATCCTGATCAGCCCCGGCACTTACACAGAGAACCTGACGCTCAGTGACAACGTACACCTTTCCGGCCTATATCCAGACGACAGCGTCATTCTCAAACCACCCAGTTCCTACTTGTTTAAGCCGGCCAGTTGCACACTATCGCACCTGCACCTGCAAAACGCAGATACCGTCATCATCGAGTCGGGTCCCGGAAACCTCACTTTAGACCACGTCCAACTCACCTCCAGTCTGGACGGCATTAACATCACTCACGCAGATTTCAACCTGGAGATCCGATACTGCCGCTTCCAAAGCACCGGAAACACCCTGGTAATTGGAAACGGAAACGCCAATATCAGGCACTCCTTCATCACGAATAGCCACAACCTGACCGGGCAACCCATCACAGGAGCCATTAAAATTACAGGAGGAAGCGCCAGCATCCACTACAGCAGCCTTGAAAATCGCACACCGAGCGGACCGGCCGTTATCATCGAGAACAATCCCACAATAAAACTGTACCATTCGATCCTATACGCCAGCGGCCAATACAGCATAACGGCCACCGCCTCCATCAGCCCAATCATCGCAAATACCCTGAGTAACAGCCCCCTGGACCCCAACATCAACAATATAGTTAGCTTCATCTGGGATAGTTCCATCACATGAGCCAGACATTTATTTCATCACCCACTCTCGTCAAAGCAGGTCCGGGCAAAATCAGCACGCTAATCATCAGCAACCCGAACCCCAACAGCCAAAGCATAATCCTATATGACAACACGACCGGGAACCCCCCTACGCTCTTACAAATCACACTACACCCGAGCCGATCACCCATCGCGATTCAGTTTCAAGCCGACATGGAACCCAAGTTTAATAACGGGCTCTTCATCGATCCCCAATCCAACCTGATCTGGATATTCTACACATGACCACACGCGCCAATCTCAGGGACCTGATTCGCCGCAGGGTAGCGGACGAAATCAACCCATTTTCGTTCAGCAACACGATCGTAAACCAGTTTATCAACGACGCCATACAGCAATACAGCCTGTACTTCCCCCGCATCCTGGAGGGCACAAACGCGGAGACCATTAACCTCAACAGCAACAGCAAGATATACACTCTAACAACTCCCAATATTCAGGCGATTCTGGCAGTGGAGTACCCGATCCAAAGTCCACCATCCTACATCCTGCCCAAAGCCTACACCGCACCCGATTTCAACAGCGGACTCCATTACGCCACCATCGGCCATCCGCCAAGCGCCATCCTCCTATCTTTCACACCCGGCAACGGCGAGTCCATGGCCGTATCTCTGGCCGCCGATCACCTATACCCAACCAACGACGACGACATCATCACCGTCCCCGATCAACATCTGGAACTCATTACACTTTACGGCCGCTACCTGATCCACTCTTACCTGGCCACAAAAGAAGCCACAAACCCCGACCGCACAACGATCATCTCCAACACCCTGATGCTCAACAGCTTCAGAGCCCTGCGCGATTACACGACACTTCTAGAACACTACCAGATGCTTAACGCACCATCCACCTTCATCAACTGGTCCGAGATCGGATTATGAACGCCATCTTTACTGCTTACGACTGGAGACTTAGCGTCATACTCTCAGGGGCAAAGATTTTCACATTCCCACCCCTGAGCCCGACCTACTTCCCGTACGACCAGATAGCCCAATTTAATACCCTCCATTTCAAGCTGCACGCATTCAAGCACTCCCCCATTTTCTATGCCGAGTACCAACAAGAATGGATCGAAGCCTTCAACCCTGACATGATCCAGCACTTCCCCCCGCTCACCAACAAGACCGTCATCTTACAGGTCTGCTATTCCAAGAAGTCACTAATCCACACGCTCTTTGAGGAGAAGGGAGCAACGGTTATATCCTTCGATCAGGAAATTACAGCCGGACGCTACCTCCCTTCATCCACAGACATTGAGATCCTGATCAAATATCACTGGAGGTTTACATGAAGCACAAAAAGATTCTCACCCTCTCTATCCTGGCAATCCTCATTCTCGCCATCACGGCCGCCTGCCTGCCCAACCAGATCACCCTGGGACAGACCAGCTTTCTCGGCCCCCTCAATATCTCAGGAAACCACAGCGCCGCCCAGCCGGCCCTCGTTTTCGAATCCGACACCGACACCGGATTCTACCATTCCAACCCAGACGAAGTATCTTTTAGCGCCAACGGAGCACAAAAGCTGATCCTGGCCGAATCCAGCACATCCATCCTCAACGACCTGACCGTCTCAGGAAACAACGTTACGCTCCCCGCAGGATCCGTAGCCAAATCGGCCATCGCCGCCGGCACGGTCAATATGGGAAGCTGGATTTCCGTCTGCGCCAACAACTGCGATTATTCCACCATCAGCGCAGCCATCGCAGGTGCCACCGCAGGAGACACCATACTCATTGCAAGCGGCACTTACGCCGAGGAGTTGACCATCAACAAGGATCTGAGGCTCATTGGCAGCCACCGCGACAGCGTCGTCATCGGATCCAACACCGATCCCAGCCCAACCATCACAGTTACCAACAAGGTCTACATCTCGAACCTGAGCATCATAGGGGGAGAGCGTTCCGGCAGCGAGGGAGTCGTCCAGGTCAATCCCGGGACACCTCAACTCACCCTCGACCACGTGACGATCACACCCGGCGCAGCCACGAACAACTCTGGCGCCCATGGTGTATCCATCACAGCCGGCACGAACAAGATATACAACAGCCAGATCATAGGAGGCGACGAAGGAACAGGCGGCGCCGCCGGCTGGGCAGTCAACGTAACCGGCGGCACCGTGGAAATTCATCAATCTCAGTTGACCGGAGGATATGCGCGAGGCAACAACGACGGCATGCCCGCACTCCTAAGCTCCTCAACCAGCAGCGTACCCAGCGTAGTCGTTTACGACTCCACACTACGCGGGTCGGATCGCGCCGTGGGCGTCAACCCCGGGTCAGCAGTACAGGTCGACAACGGCAGCGTCGAAATATACAATTCTACGCTCATTACACCCTTCGACGACATCACAGCCAGCACCCCAACCGTCAGAGCTTTCACCGTGTCAGCCTCAGACTACGTGAGAATCGATAACTCACGCATCATTGGACCCAACCATGGCGTCCACGTCATTGGCAACCGGATTATAGAACTCAACAACGACTACATTCACGTGTTCCACGCCACCGCCCCGGCTATCAACGCCGCATCCGGCGCAACTCTCAAGATATCGTCCACATATTTCGATATGGACGGCACACCCAGCCAGGGCGTAATCGACTGCAACGCAAACGGCCCCGTATACGCATTCAACACCATATCCAACGCAAGCCCCCTGATCGACCCAGCATGCGGAAACAACTCACCCACAAACAACTTCGCCATCTCCGCCATCCACGACAACACCAGCGCCGAGGCAGCCGTCACCATCGGCGTACTGCCTAAAAACGCCATCGTCACGGACGTCACCTACGCCGTCATCACAGACTGGAACGACACCTTAGGCGCAACCGTTAATTGTGGCACTGCATCCGATCCCGACGCCTTCGTTGCCACAGTCTCCATCAACGGTATTGGAGATGGGACCATCTACCGTACAGGAGACGCCGGCCTGCCAGCCGCAAGCACTCTGATTCAGACAAGCGCAACCGAGACTGTCAGTTGCCAGGTTGCCGAGACAGCCGACAACGCATCCGAAGGTTCAGCACGCCTGACGGTGTACTACAGCCTTCCCTAAGCAAGAGAGACATCAGAACAAAAAAAGGCCGGCCTGACATACGCCAGGTCGGCCTGACACTTTCGATGAACTAACTACAGGACAGAGTTTATAGTCGCGGATTCCTGCCACATGCGCTCTATCTCCTCAGGCACCGTCAAGGACTCCGAACCCAAAATTTCCCCGACCTGCCAGACCCCATCTCTCAGAACCAGGTGTAACAGCTTAAACCAGACCACCCCGTAGTACTGCACCAACCGATAGAACAATAGCGCCGCCGCCAGCGAGTAGCCGGGGAGAACCAAAAATACCGGCTCCCCCGCCGGCCGATCCAGCGCCAGCTTCAACCCCTCGATAGCCAGATCATCCACTTGCGGGACAACCCGCATACCGAAATCCAACTGCACAGAAATCCGATGCTCTTTTTGATTCCCATACCCCAGCTCCTTAAGCTGCTCAAAGACGATAGGAGCCAGAGGATGCGAATAATTGATAATCACTTTTTCCCCCCTTTCCAGGCAGCATTGCGATTCTGCCGTATGACCTTAAAGAGATACTGCCGGGCCCGCTCTCGCGAGATCCCGCGCTCAGACACAATTTGCGAGATCAACAAGCCAACTTCCTCCGCAGTCAGATGAAGCCGATCCCCCACGAGGGACTTAACGTAAGATAGTTCCTCTCCCCTCTCCGATGCCGTAACGGTATTCATCCACCCTCACATCCTTTCTGATAACCTGCCACCAGGCGACCAATAGCGCCGGATCCGCCGGCTCTCGCCCGGTAAGCACCTCAATCAACAGAGCCTTAAGCTCACGCAAGGCAAAGGATAGCGTGCCCAAGGCATGGCTGCGCTCCATCCTATTCACCACCTCCTTCCATCGTACCATCCACATCCCCTTGGGCACGCGAGCCAGGCCCACTCCCCGCCTCGCTCCCGGGCTCAAGGAGATAATCAATCCGCCCATATTGAACCCATATCAGACCCTTGCCGGCCCGCTGCGCCACACGCAGCACATCAGCATAAACCTCGTCTACCCCCCGTAGAGGCCGGCCCTCGACTTCAAACCCCCGATCCTCGGGCGCACAGGGGGGGAGAGCAGACCAAACAAAATACTCCCTCCCACGAATCTCCGCCACAATGGGCCGGTAAGCCAGCCCATCGAGAGCAACCCAGAAATACCCCCGTCGATTATCCATCCACCACCTCCAATACTCGTCGGCGCTCCGTTTCCCACTCCAGTCGACGATCCCCAGTGAGCGGGACACGCTCGGGATCCGCTGCCATGGCCGCATGAGCCACCGTAAGACCTTCTAACGAGACCACATACTTTTCTTCCCCACGGCGATAGTGCAACATCTCGCCGGCCTGCAGATCACAAGCCAGCGCCACCACCACACGCGCATCCTGCCGACAATACTCCAGCACATCCTCACGCCGGCCTTCCTCCCACAGAACCGGAGCCATAGCCCCGTTGATTCCCGTCATCTTCCGCTCCCGACCCAGGACCTGAGCCAGGGAGATCCGGTAGCCCGTCCGCATATAGAACTCAAACAGAAGATCTATATGCGAGTGGTACACGAGCCGGGCATACTCCCGGTCCGACACGGCAAAGGCCAGGTTCGCCCGAAGGACGGGGAAGTCAAAAGCCAGCCCGTTCCAGGTAACGATCTTATCACCCCGCCGGGCCCATCCTTCCAGCGCATACCAGACACTGGACACCTCCATGTTCGTCATCGCAAGCGCCGGCACCCCCCCTACAAGAACACCCCAGTGATAGGAGGGCCCCCAGAGCTGGTGCTCCAGCACAGCACAGAGCACCCGAAACTGAGCCGGAATCCGCCAATCCTCCAGGCGATCCACCGGCCGATGAATCTCCAAATCAAACCCCACGAACATCACTCACCCCCACTTGTATTGAACACCCTTAGCAACCCGCCGGCGCCGGGCCCCCATCTCAGACAGGACGCGGTTCAACTCCCGATAGTCCACCCCATAGCCGGCCGACTCGAGCTCAAGCTTGAGCTCCTTTGCCCCCACCCAGCCACGGCCGGCCAGCACGCGAGGGACCACGTCCTCCAGGGAGTACAGCGGCCCCAACCGAGCCGGCACATCCTCCACCGCCGGCCCCGACCACTGATCCGCATCCCCAATAATCCGGGGGGGCAGGCGCGGGTTCACCACCCACTCCCGCGCCGGCGGGACCACCTCCAACCGCTCGTGCAGGACCTGCACCGAGGCCGGCCGCCGCACAGAACGATGAGAGATCACATAAACCAGGCCAAGCGCCACACAGCAAAGCGCCATAACCAGCGCCAGCAGGCGCAGAATCTGCACCCACACGCCGGCCCGGTCCCCGAGGACAAAGCCTACCAGAATACCCACAGTAAACGATAAGATCATTCGCATAGAGAATCAGGGACCGGCCCCCGCCCCACCAGAGGCCGGCCCCACACGCCAGGAGGTAGCCACAAGTCGTTTTCGAATCGTAGGAGAGCACGCGTAGCAATATTTCTGAGCCGGATGCAACCGAAAGACCACCCGGCCGCAAGCCTGACACTCCAGCCGTTGCGCCAATTCCAGAAACATGGCCAACGCTTCCTCCTCAATTTCCAGGTACCGGACCAGCTCCGGGTCAATCGGGATCAGGGGCGGCTCAAGCCCCAGGTGCCGATAGACCTCCAACCTGACGCTTCCCTGCCGGCCCGTCGCAACCCGATAGACCAGAGGATAGGGCAAACCCACTTCCTCACCCCACTCCCGCCAGGTACACCGGGCCGGCTTCGTCAACCGGCTACGAAGCGTCTCCGTTACCGGGAAATACATCCGCCTGTTCCTTCAACTGCTTCGCGTACTCTTCCAGCGAAGCGCGCTCGACGAGCCAGCGACCATGCCGGCCCTCGCCGAGCCGGACACCCCGCACCTTGCCCGTCTTGATCCAGTTAATGAGAGAGCGCCGCTCTCTCATGATGCCCTGGGCGCGCAAATAGCGAATCGCATCCGCCACCAACATGTAGTCTTGCACATCTGTCATCATGGTTGTCAGTATACCATAGGTCTACCCCATTTGTCAACCCCCCATACCTTAAAACTTTTGAGCCGGTGTAGGATAGCCCGAGGCTGCACCCGTGTACCTACACTTGCAGCCTACACCAGAGATTTTTAAGCTTCCCAGCCTACACTACACCTTGACACCGCCGGCCTTTTTCGTTACAATAAGCCCGCAACCCCCTCCATTGGTTGTGAGGTGACACCCGGTTCATTTCATTCTCCCAAGGGGGCCGGCGACGACCCAACCGCACCCGCTCGACTCATCCCGCCGGCCCCCCTTCCGCACGACGCCTATCCCGAATCGCACAGCTTTTGCACACATTCCAACGCACCCGGCCAGCTTGCCGGCACATCGCTTAGACAACGCGGGTTCACGTGCTCGACGCTCGTCGCTTATGCCATTCAACCCACCTGCCTGTTGTAGGGGGGTCCCACCACCCGGCCCCCTCACCCCACCCCCTGAGAC
>CAYYSH010000076.1:0-11086 GCA_964474265.1 uncultured Anaerolineales bacterium | reverse complement strand
CACCGTGTGCCGGTGGACGTTGCCTAAGCCCGATATCTCTGCTTCCAGCCCCTGGCCCCTGCTTGACGACCTCTGACCAGACAGCATCTGGAACATGCAGGTTCTCGAAGATGCGCAAGAATCGAAGGCACCCGATTTCTATCAGGTGGATTAGCGGGCCGGCATCTGCTACGGCTGCACCTACTTTTCCAGAGCCCATGCCAGGTCTTCCATCATCGCTTCGTTTTGACGCTCAGCCAGCTCTACCCAGTCAATGCCCACCGCTTCAACTGCCTCATGGCGGGCGATCTCCCCACGAAGATAGCGCCCCAGAATGTGTTCCCGCCATAGCTGTCGTAGCCCTGTCTGGAGGGCCAGAGTCATGATTTCGGCTTCAGGTTTGTGTGTCTCACGTACTAGATTTTCGAGGTAAGTCAACACTTCTGCCATTGGTCTACTCCTTCCTTATCAGACCCTAAGGACTTTCGAAACCTTTAGGAGTCTGCCGAAACCTATCCAGGCGCACCATAAGTATGGGCCAACCCCTGCCAACTGGCAACTTTCACGAGGTTGGCTTGAATGCTTCTCGCCTTGGTTCCTCCTCCAGCACCTTAAACCTCACTGCTTCGCTTTCCACCTGACGCCCATCCAAGGTTACACCCACCGCCCGGACCTGGTGCATGCCGGCCTCCAACTGCCACAGCGCACGGTACGGTGGCCGGTCCAGCGTGGCCAGTGGCCGGCCATCCACCAGCAATGTCACCTGCCGGAGCGGCGTTGTGGTGCGCGCCTGCGCCATGACCTCCACGCGCTGAAACTCAGCCGGCAGTTGCGCAGACAGGGCGAAGGTGGTGTTGGGCGCCGGATTCACCACAGCCAGTTGCAAGCTCCCGCCCTGCCCGGTGGATTGGGGATTGGAGATTGGGTATTGGGTATTAGGGCTTGGATATTGGGTATTGACAGTTTGTCCAAGGCACGTTGTAGTTGGTGGCTGGGGGATGCCGGCTTTGCGCCCCCAATCCCGTGCCTCCGGCGGCAAAACCCGGAACACGTGCTCGACCTTCGGTCCCTGGCAGCCCTCGGCCCACAGCAATCCGGTGGCAGCATCGATCTCGACGGCCTGGTAGCTGGTGTCGTAGGCTGTAGGCTCGGTGCCTTTGATGAACAGCTCGCGCTTGCGCCGCCGGCAGTGCTCTGTGGGCAGCAGGCCGCTGGACTCGCAGATTTCGACTTCAACCAGGCCGTCAGGGCGGAGGAAGTCGCGGGCCGGCTTCCCCTTGAGCGCCTCCTCCATGAAGTCGTGCCAGATGGGGCCGGCGCCGGTGATGCCGGAGATGAAGCGCATCGGGCTATTGTCGGCGTTGCCCACCCAGACGCCCACCGCCAGGTCCGGCGTGTAGCCGATGGTCCAGTTGTCGCGCCAGTCGCTGGTGGTGCCAGTCTTGGCTGCTGCGGGCCGGGTCAGCTTGAGGACGCTGTTTTCGCCGAAGGCCGGCAGGCGGGCCTCGTCGTCGGACAGGATATCGGTGATCAAATACGCAACTTGCGGAGAGATGGCGGGTCCGGGAGATGGCTGGGCGGTTAGACGGCTGGATGAGGAGGCGAACTCAGCATCAGG
The DNA here is from genome assembly GCA_964474265.1 of uncultured Anaerolineales bacterium. Lineage (GTDB taxonomy): Bacteria > Chloroflexota > Anaerolineae > Epilineales > JAANWY01 > CAYYSH01. The sequence continues at coordinate 9,489 of CAYYSH010000076.1, read as the reverse complement.
TATTGCGTATCGCGTATTGCGTATTGCGGACTCCCTGTTGTTGCGCGAGCTGCTCCCGGTCGAGGCGGTGACGGACAGGATGGCGGTGGGGGTGACGCGGTAGCCGGCGTTGGCAAACGCGGCGTAGGCGGCGGTGAGCTCCAAGAGCTTGACCTCGCCACCACCCAGGGTCAGCGCCAGGCCGTAGCGATCGCGGTCGGTGAGGGTGGTGATGCCCAGAGCCTCCGCGGTGTCGATCATGGCGTCCACACCGACAGCATCCAGCACCTTGACGGCGATCATGTTGGATGAGGTGGCCAAGGCCCGGCGCAAACTGATGGGGCCGTGCCACATGCGATCGTAGTTCATCGGGCGGTAAGGTTCGTTTTCTTTGGTCAGGAAGGTGGTGGGGACGTCGGAGAGCACCGTCGCCGGGGTGAAACATGGAGATTGGGTACTGGACATTGGGTATTGGGTATTGGATATTGGGTATCGGGTAGACCCACCAATACCCAATACCCAGTACCCACTATCTGCCCGGCACCTCTCGAATGCCGCCGCGTACGTGATCGGTTTGATAGCGGAGCCGGGTTGCCGGCGGGCCAGGGCGACGTTGACAGCCCCGTCGATTTTCTCGTTGAAGTAATCAGCGCTGCCGACCATGGCCAGAATCTCGCCGGTGTGGGCGTCGAGGGCCACCAGCGCGGCATCGCTGACGTTGTAGTCAGGTTTACCCGGCTTGTGCTCGTTCAACTCGGCGATGCGCCGGCGGATGATGGCCTCGGCCTGGGTCTGCAAATCCAGGTCGAGGGTGGTGATGACGCGCAGGCCGCCGTGATTCACCTGCTCTGCGCCGTATCTCGCTTCCAGCAGGTTGCGGACGTAGGTGACGAAGTGGGGAGCGCGCAGGGGCACGTTGCCGCCGGTGAAGTGTAGCGGTTCCCCCTTCGCCAACTCCGCCTCCTCCGGGGTGACAAAGCCGGCCTTGACCATCAGGTCGAGGGCCACCGCCTGTCGTCGACGGGCAGCATCGATGTTCACCAACGGGTTGTAGGCTGCCGGCGACTGGATGAGGCCGGCCAGCAACGCCGCCTCGGCCAGGTCCAGTTCGCGGGCCGGCTTGCCGAAGTAGGTTTGGGCCGCTGCCTCGATGCCGTAGGCGAGCTGGCCGAAGTAGACTTCGTTCAGATACATCTCCAGGATCTGGTCCTTGGAGAAAGCGCGGGTGATGCGCAGGGCCAGGATGGACTCGCGCAACTTACGAGTGAAAGTGCGCTGGCTTCGCTCCTCCTGCGAGAGCAAGACCGCGCGAGCCAGTTGCTGGGTGATGGTGCTGCCGCCGGAAACAATGCGTCGTTCACGGAGCATCTGGAAAGCCGCGCGGGTGATGCCGCGCAGGTCAATGCCAGGATTCTCGTAGAAGCTGACGTCCTCCACTGCGATGACCGCCTGCCGCACGTGGAGCGGGAGCTCATCCAGGGGCACCCGCGTGCGCCGGCCCGCCCTTGGGTCCAGCACCTCGAACAGCAACCGCCCGTGGCGGTCGTAGATCTTCGTCGTATCGGGGGAGCTGCGGGTGAGCAACGCATCGGGGGATGGCAGGTCAGCGATGAACAGCCGGTAGCCCAGGGCCAGGCCGGCAAGGATCATGGCAACGAGAACGATAATCAGACGTTTCATGGTCGATTAATAGACGACGGTTCCGGTCAGATGGTTTCAACCGCTATGGGTGAGGCGGCATGCCCTCCACCGAGATGTCGTCGCAGTAGGCCGGCGAGAGGTGCCCGGCCGCATCGCGATACTGTGCGCTCACGTAGAAGCCGACCCAGTTGATGACTACCGTCACCGGAAAGGTTTTTTCGGACACGAACGGCTCCCAGGGGAAGGCGGCCAGTTCTTCCCCTGAAAGGCACCGGCCACCGTACGAGGCTCGCAAACGCATGTCTCTCACGTCCCCAAACGGGCTCGTCGCCTGAAAAGCGACGCCGATTTCAATTGTGCTCCCCGCCGTGCCGCCTGCGCAACACCGCCCGCCTTCGATCACCACGGAGCCAGTCACCGGCCCAGATCGCCGGATCAGCGGCAGGTAGTTGATAAAATCCTGGTCAGGAGTAGTGGGCGTGGCAGTGACTGTCGCCGGCGGCACCGTGGCTGTGCTGGTGGTGACGCTGGTTGGGGTAAAGGTGGCCGTGGGAACGGATGTACTGGTTGGCGTCTGCGTCGGCTCATAGGGCTGCGAAAACACCATCCAGTCTAATCGATGGTAGGGCAAACCAATGGAACCCAGCATCAACAGCAAGCCCAGGAGCAGGCCGGCCAACAAGATCGATCCACGTTGATACCTCATGTCTCACTCCTTCCTGTAGCACCTTGTCCTCCGCGATCTTCGCGCTCTCTGCAGCTAACTTCGCCGGCACTGCGTAAGTCCTGTTACTTTCACTCCTTCTTCACCTGCCGGCGCCAGCGCTCAGTCTGGGCCGCAAACTCAGCCACGGCTTTGGGTCCATTGCGCTCCAGCCCGCGCATGAACGCCTCCGGATCGTTGGGCCTGTACTCCAATCTGTGCACGACGAACGGCGACATCATTCGCCGGCTGCTCCGCCGTTGTTCAACCATGTCTAACAGCCCGCGGATGGCTGATTCGATGCTGGCCACGTCAGTCCAGTTGGCCTTGTAGACCGGGCGGCCACGGCGGTCGAAGATCCAGCTCATGTTGGGCATCCCGCCATAAGCCCGGTGGCAGGCACCGTCCAGACTGTCCACCAGGATAGGTCGCTGAACCTTGAAGAGCTCTTTGAACGCCCGCGCATGGGCCATCTTTTGCTCGAAAGAGGTATGATGGGGATAGTACTCGCCCGGATGGGCCTCGTGGGTGTACACGAAGATCGATGCGACGTTGTGGGGCCGCAGCTCCTCAGCCAGCCGCTCCATGGATGGCGCCGCCATCCCGCAGTACGGTCACGTCAGGCTGCCGAACTCGACGACCGTGTAGGCTGCCTCATGCCACACCTCAGACAGGTGTACCGTCCGCCCGTCGAGGTCAGTCAGTGGGAAGTCGGGGGCCGGCTGTCCCAGCGGCGGACTCTCGTCGAAACGCATCCATCGCTCAAACTTCTCGTCCACGAACTCGTCGTAGTTGTACGCGAGCACAACGTCATCCATCGCACGCTCCCTTCCACCCACTATACCGTTCGACTTCAGCTACACTGCCACAATTATACCCGGTGTATCCAGCCGCACAAGTGAGGGGCATCACATCAGATGATACTGCCAATTCACCGCATCACCAGCGGCAACAGCACCGCCGGCACGGACAGCGTCCAATCTAGCTCAAACATCCGCGCCAGATAGTCGTACGCCGCATTCGACTGGACCTGGAGGGCCACTTCCCGGTTGACCTTGCTGGCAGCCTCGCTGCCGTTGATGGACCCCACATGCACGTAGCCGGCCCCACCGATCTGGGCCAGCACCATCTTGTTGTGGATCCCGATTCCCGTCGGATCCCCCTGCGCCGCGCGCAGGTCCAGCCCCTCGGCCTGAGCAATCTGGTTGACGTAGCGGACGGTGGCCGCATTGCTGCGGGGCGTGTCCGGCTCGTCGAAGTGGCGGTCGAGCAAGATGCGCACATGCGCCCCGCGCCGGGCCGCGTCGATGAATGCCTGCAGGCGCACGTTGGGATCGGTGGCCGGCGTTCCCGTGATCGGACCCCAGTACGGCGGCTCCTGCAACTGTTGAACGTACAGCGTGTCGCCGGCGCCGGCCCGGTTCACCAGCCCCAGCAGCCCAAACTGCGTGCTCAGGCTGTTCTCCGGCGAACTGATGATCTCGAACTCGAAAGACCCCGTCACCGTCAGCGGCTCCGGCCACAGCACCTGGTACAGGTCGCCGCCGGAGGTGTCCTCCGGCGCGTACCAGTCGGGCGGTGCGTAGTTCGGGTCGTCCAGGGGCCACCGACGCACGTCGGCGTGGTGCACCGGATCAAGATCGACGTCGAGGAGTGCCTGCAGGCCGGCCACCACCCCCGACGCGTCGGTGATCAGGTAGACCCCACGATGGCCGGCTGTCCCATCAGACAGGTCGTCGCTGGGCATGCCGGCCGGACCGGGGTTCTCAGAACCGACCATGGCCAGCCGGTGATCGATGATGAACACCTTGGGGTGGTGGCTGCGGTAGCGATCGTAGATCCCCTCGGACGGCCGGTTCACCATCAGATAGACCTGACCGCCGGCCTGCTCAATCTCGCGCGCAGCCCACATCTCCGCCCAGGTGATGCCGGCCGCCGGCCCATCCTCCAGCAAGAGTCTGACATCCACGCCGGCCCGCGCTCGCTCGGCCAGCGCCTGGGCAATCAGCGGGTGTTCCAGCGTGTAGCCGTGGAACTGAATGCTCTCCTGCGCCTGCTGAATCTGCTGCACCACCGTCCGGAAGAGATGATCCGGGCCGATGGCGACCGTCAGCGTCGCCGTAGCGACCCCCTGAGTGGGGCGGTAGAAGGTCTCGATGTCCCAGCCGGGGTAGCGCACCCGCCGGCCATGCACCGGGTCGGCGGGGTCCTGAGCCCAGTCGGCAGCCGTGTCGGTGTCGGGAAGCGGCTGCCCGGTCCGCTCGTCGATCTTGCGATAGAGAATCTGCCCCGCCTCCGGGAAGGTTGAGCTGGGCGTGTACGGTTTCACCGATGCGCCGTTCCAGCCGTCGATGTGGGTGTTGCCGCCTTTGTAGACCATGGCATCGATCGGGTGGCCGGCATTGTCCCACAGCGTGATCTGATCGCCTGAGTTGGCAAAGCGAAGCGGTTGGCCGCCAAGCGATGGAATCAGGGGATCGGTGGGGTCCATCACCCAATCGGGCTGGAAGCCGAAGGCGTTCGCAAAGGCAGCGCGAGATCGGGTGACCCAGATCCTCTCACCCGGCGCAAGGGTGCCCTCCGGGAAGACCACTGCACCGCTGTTGTCTCGCACGATCCACCCCTGCAGGTTTACCGCGACCGGGCCGAGGTTGGTCAACTCGAATGCCTCGTCGGCGTCGTTGCCGGCGTAGCCATCGTAGTACAGAGCCGTGATGAGTACGGATGGCGTCGTGGTCGAAGTGGCTTGTGCCGAGGGACCCGAGCGCGCCAGGCCGGCCGATGTGTCCGGCCCGGGAGAGCCGGCGGCAGCCATCGCGGCCAGCAGGCTGACGATCAGCAGCAGGCCGGCGACGATGCGAACCCCGCGGCGTGAATCACGCGCCACGGGCTACGTCTCCTTCAACATCTCTGCCACCTTCGCGGCCAGGTCCCCGATGGTGAACGGGCGCACCAGCATGGCGGCCCAGTCATCCGGGTCGAGGTCCAGCGCCTCTTTGTCGTACGGGCCGGTGCACAGGATGATGGGGATGTCGCCGGCAACGGCCCGCAGTTGCGGCAACAGGGCTGCCGCGTTCGTCTGCCCAACGGTGTCAGCCACGATGAGCCGCGGGCGGAGCTGTTGGAGCACACTCAAGAGCTTGACGCCGGCCTCCAGGGTCGGCAGCCGCACGACCTCAAACCCCATCTCCATAAGTTGCGCCTTGATCGCCGTCCGGAAGCGCCAGGCGTCTTCAATCAGAAGCACATCCACCGACTACAGCTTCTCCAACTGGCGTAGTTTTTCCGTTTCAGTGACAATCAGCAACACGTCACCCTGATCCAGACGGTAATCCGGCGACGGGCTGATGATGAGCCGGCCGGCTGCCGTCTTCACGCCCACGACAGTTGCTCCCCAGCGCTGTCGCAATTCGGTTTCCCGGATCGTTTTGCCGAGAAAGGGAGAGCCGGCACGAACGTGTAGCTCACCCATTTCGGTTTCTGTTTCCTCGGTGTAGACGACCACACTCAGGAACTCGCTGACAACGGGGCGCAGGAGGGCCAGAGCGATACGCCGGCCACCGATGGCATAGGGGGTGACGACCCGATTCGCGCCAGCGCGGTACAGCTTGCTTTCCGCCTCGACCGTAGCGGCGCGTGCGACGATCACCAGGTTGGGGTTCAACTCCCTGGCCGTCAGGACGATGAGCACGTTGTCAGCATCCGTATCGGTGGCAGCGACCAGGCCGCGTGCTCGCTCGATGCCGGCTGCGCGGAGTGTGTCCGTGTAGGTAGCATCCCCCTCGATGACTGGGATATTCTCCTCGAGCAAGGCATGCACAACATCGGGCTGCGACTCGACAACGACGAAGGGGACACCACGTCTCTGAAGCTCCGCGGCTGTCTCGCTCCCCATGCGACCGTAGCCGCACACGATGTAGTGTCCGCTCAGCTTCTCGATGGTGCGTGTCACTCGCCTCCTCCCGATGGTACGCCAGAGTTGGTCGCCGAGTAAGACTTCGACGGCATTCTGGACCGCCCAGGCTCCAACCACCACGCCTGAGAGGATCAATCCCATGGTAAACAGCCGGCCCGCAGGAGAAAGCGGCTTGACCTCCCCGAACCCGACAGTGGTGAGCGTGATGACGGTCATGTACAGCCCGTCCAGGAAGGACATCCCTTCCAGAAGGTGGTAGCCGGCTGTCCCGCTGATGATCAGTCCGAATATAAGCAGCAGTGCAAGACGTAGCCGGCGCGTAGCTGTGGATGACATGTTAACTGCAATGCCCGACGTTGCCGACCCGGCGTCATGTCTGTGTTACGAACTCATTCAGCTTTTGGAGGACGGTTTCCACACCTACCGGGCCGGCCAATACAATCTCGTTGTCGATCGCGATGAGGGGAAAAGGTAAATTCCGGTCCCGGGCACCTTCCAAGACGTCTGCGAAGCGTTGCGCAAGATCTGGCTCTGCCAGGTCGTAGTAACGTACGGCAACGCGATCCCCAAACAGCGAGTTCAGCGTTGCATGAAGTTCGCCGGCGGCCTCCGCGGAGCCAACCTCCGCACCACACCCGCTGATCAGGCAGACCTCCTGGCCGGAATGGCCGAAAACGGTAACGAGAATAGATCTCTTGTATCTCTGGCTCATGCCTGATCCGAAGTAATGATGCGCGCCAGCCGCGACAGTGGGTGCCCTTTGGCCTTGATTTCAAGCTCGTTGAACCAGCCAAAGGGAGTGCGAATGGCCGTTAGCCCGTGAGCGCGAAGCCCTTCGGCCACCGCATCCAGGACCTTGACCGCAGTACGAGGCCGGCTGAGCTCGCCGAACAGATGGGCGAAGGGGTGTACCACCACGGTGTCCACCTTGAGTTGGGCCGCATGGGCAGCTATCTCATCGACTGCCTTTCGCACAACGCCGGCTGGGTCCGCTTCATCCGCCTTTTCCACGCTGACAAGCAAGAGCAGCGCGTTTTCGACTGCGGTGACCGGGTCGTCGAACTCCTCGACAATCGGAGATCGACCCCGCTCGGTTATCTTGCACACAAACTTTTCTACATGCCAGATCAACAAGCGCATCGCCTATCTCACATGAAGGAGGGGCACAAAAACGGAAAGCGAACAGGCTCTGATCACCCGTCTATCCTGCTTTCCCATGTTCCGTGCTCGTTTTACTCGTCGTGTACGTCGTGGGCGTGGGGCGCGGGGGGCGATGCCGGCAGCGGATGATCCTCGCGCCACGGATCAACATGCACGATCACGTCGTTCAGGCGCTCGAACTCATGCAGCAAAGCGTGCCGCACCTCCTCCGCGATATCATGGCCCTCGACTACGCTGATCTCACCATCAACAGCAATGTGGAGTTCACAGGCGAGCTTGTGACCAATCCACCGCGCCCGAACGTCATGTACGCCGGCCACGCCCTCAACCGAAGCTGCGCAACGCTCAATGCGCCCGATGGTTTCAGGCTCGATGGCGTCCATCAGCCGGCCCAAGATATCGCCGCCCACGTCGAACACGATGAACAGGATGCCAATGGTGATAACGAAACCAGCAATTGGGTCCGCCACCGGGAACCCCAGCCGAACCCCCAGTAGACCGAAAAACGCTGCCAGCGAGGTCAGACCATCCACCCGCGCGTGCTGGCCGTCTGCCACTAATGCCGCACTCCCGATCTCCTTCCCCACTTTGATCCGATACTCGGCGACGAGTTCGTTGCCGACAAACCCGACCAGGCCGGCAACCATGCCCCAGCCGAGCAGCCGGGGTACGCTCTCACTCACCAGCTTGACGTACGACTCGTAGGCCGCAATGCCGGCACTCGCCAGAATCACCAGAACAATGACAGCGCCGGCTACATCCTCAGCACGATTGTAGCCATAAGTGTAGCGTCGATTGGCAGCTCGCCGCTGAAGTGCAAAGGCGATCCATAGCGGGAGAGCGGTGAACATATCGGCGAAGTTGTGGAGGGTGTCGGCCAGCAGGCCGGCGCTGCCGCCGACGATGGCGATGCCGGCCTGGAACAGAGCCGTCAGCAACAGGCCCACGATAGAGACTTTCAGGGCCTGAATGCCTCGTTCTGAGGTCAGGATGCTGGTATCAACGTGGCTGTGACCATGGTCACCGGCCATGATAGAGAATTTCCTTCGCTGTGGAGGATTTGGTCATCACACAACAAATTATACCCGAATTGTAGAATGGCAACAAAGAAGGGGATCAGGCATACCAGCGGTTGATGAACTGGCACAGCGCAACGAGGTAGGGAGCACAGACCAGGTACATCACCTATTGTTGAGGAGACAGCGGAGGAGTCAGGTCACAGAGGAACGCCTGTCAACCGGGGTGGCTAATCGCGCGAGGCCTGGACATCTGCTGCTGGGCACTTACCAAAGCGCGATGCGTTGTCTGAGAGACATCGCGGCAACGGTTATTGCAAAGACCGCTGTTATCAACACGAGCCAAGGAGCCAGTAACTCAGATGCGCTGAGCGGCTCCCCATAGCCACCGACCGGCCGCAGGGGCAACCGGAGTTCTAGATTGAGCTGCGTATTACCGCCTGTCATCCAGGTTGCTGTCTGGGGAGCTTTCGCAAAATCCAACCCATCGTACTTCACCCAGAACTCCACCGTATCGCCATCATCACCACATCCCGGCTTTTCGCCCGAGCTTACGACAGCCAGGCCAGTATAGCTTCCCGGGCCGAAACCGTCTGTAAATGTCGTGGTCTCGCCACACACGTTGCCATCGATGCGTGCTTGTACTCTAGTGCCATCGGGTACGGGGAGCGTGTTGACGATGACAGTTCCAAAGAAGTTATGAGGCGGTAAGACTTGTGCAGCCCCAGCAGGTACAACAAGTAGCAACGTGAGGACCAGGCCGACCGCAGCAGTAGTGACGAGATGTTTGGTTGCCATACCCCCTGCTCTTCTTTCTTCGATGTCCAGGGATGCCACCCGGCAGCAACATTGGATGACGACGATTTACGTGGTGCATGGATGGCCTGGAGGGGCTGTCCCTCCATAACCTCATGCTATAACGCGGATTCTGGCACGAGGATACGGCCTGCCTTCGAGATTACTCCTTCCTGAATTGCTAAACTCTCACCCCAGATCCTCAACGCCCGATCGTTCGGCGGTCTCCAAAATTGATGGTGACGGGGGCCTCCCGGCACGCGATCATGTCAATCGCC
>CAYYSH010000075.1:10897-11194 GCA_964474265.1 uncultured Anaerolineales bacterium | reverse complement strand
ATCTGCTATACGCGATCTGCGATCAGCCATCTGCGATTTGCAATATGCGAGCAAAGGCTGCGAACAGGAGTAGTAGGCCATCCCCGCAGCGAGGTGGGAAAGACCAGGTGGAAGCCCACCGCCGGCATCCCGGGGAATGCCACAAGGCCGAACTCGCCTGGGAGCCGCCACAGCGAAGGGTCGGGGCGTAGAGGCCCGGGCCTGGTAGTTGTGGACGCGGGCCGGCGTTATCGGCATTGAGCGGGTAGCAACACGGGCCTGTAGCTCAGTTGGGAGAGCGCTTGAATGGCATTCAAG
>CAYYSH010000075.1:0-10887 GCA_964474265.1 uncultured Anaerolineales bacterium | reverse complement strand
CGGATCGCAGATCGCGAGTCGCAGATGGCAGATCGCGGATCGGGGATTGTGCGGGCGATAAGCGATCTGCAATACGCGACATGGCGATCTGCAATATGCGATATGCGATTCGCCATCTGCGATCTGCAATGCGCGAGAAAGGTTGCTATCAACCAGGGTGGTACCGCGGAGAACCCTTCGTCCCTGACAGGACGAGGGGTTTTGTCGTTTCTGGGACCTGCGGTGTATAATACCGGGCAATCTACTGACCTCACAGGTGAGGTCCCTTCCAGTCGTGTTATCCACCGCACAAGGAGGTCCTACCATGCCAATGCAGGAAAGCGAGTACATCTGGTTTAATGGAAAGTTCGTGCCGTGGGCCGACGCGAAAATTCACGTGATGTCCCACGTGGTGCACTACGGCTCTAGCGTCTTCGAGGGCATTCGGGCGTACGCCACCGATGAGGGGCCGGCTGTCTTCTGCCTGGATCCACACGTGAAACGGCTGTTCCGATCGTGCAAGATTGCACGCATGCCGGTGCCTTACACCGAAGATGAGGTTCGGCAGGCCATTCTGAAGACAGTCTGGAAGAACGGGCACGATGCCTGCTATATCCGTCCGCTGGTGTGGCGGGGGTACGACACCATCGGCGTCAATCCGAGGAACTGCCCGGTGGAAGTGATGGTGGCCACAATACCCTGGGGGCGCTACCTGGGGCCCGAGGCCATTGAGCAGGGTGTGGATGTAGGCGTGAGTTCCTGGCGACGCATGGCGCCAGATACCTTTCCGGCCATGAGCAAGATCGGCGGGCAGTACGTGAACTCGCAGTTCATCGTCATGGAGGCCAAGGACCACGGCTACGTTGAGGGTATCGCCCTGGATGTCTACGGCTACGTGAGTGAGGGAAGCGGCGAGAATCTGTTTCTGGTGCAGGATGGCGTGATTTACACACCGCCGGCCAGCGCTTCCATTCTGATGGGCATCACTCGCTCGGTGGTGATGACCATTGCAAAGGATTTGGGCTATGAGGTGCGGGAGCAGATGATCTCGCGTGAATGGCTATACATCGCGGATGAGCTGTTCTTCACCGGCACGGCGGCCGAGGTCACGCCGATTCGGTCGGTGGATGGTGTCACTATCGGGAGCGGCAGTCGCGGACCGATTACCAGGGCTATCCAGGAGCAGTTCTTCGGGATCACAGAAGGCCGGCTGCCCGATCGCCACGGCTGGCTGACGTATGTGAACGCTGAGGTAGGGGAGATGGTGGCGGGATAAGAGGGCATGCCGGCGGTGAGAGACTGAGTGATATTGCGTACTGCGTATTGCGTAGGGCAGAATACGCAATACGCAGTACGCAATACTCGCCAGCCTGGGCAGTGCATCTAAGGAGTGAGTATGATGGCTGAGCGATACGATCCAAAGCAGATAGAACCCAAGTGGCAGAAGCGTTGGGAAGAAGACGGGCTGTACCGCGTCACCATGCGCGAGGACAAACCGAAGCTCTACTTTCTGACGATGTATCCCTATCCCTCTGGTGACCTGCACATTGGGCATTGGTACGCCATGGCGCCGTCGGATGCGGCAGCCCGCTATCGGCGCATGCGGGGGTACAACGTCTTCTTCCCCATCGGCTTCGACGCCTTTGGGCTGCCGGCGGAGAACGCAGCCATCCAGCGCAACATCCACCCCCGGGAGTGGACGTACAAGAATATCGAGAACATGCGCCGGCAACTGCGCTCCATGGGTGCCATGTTCGACTGGTCCAGCGAGGTGGTGACCTGCGATCCTGAGTACTTCAAGTGGAATCAGTGGTTCTTCCTGAAATTCTACGAAATGGGTCTGGCCTACAAGACCTTTGCGCCGGTGGACTGGTGTCCTAAGTGCAACACCACCCTGGCCCGCGAGCAGGTCTGGGGACCCGATCGGCGCTGTGAACGCTGTGACACCCCTGTCATCAAGAAGGACCTGGACCAGTGGCTGTTCCGGATCACCAACTACGCGGAAGAGCTGCTGGACGATCTGGACAAAATTGACTGGCCTGAGCGGGTCAAGACGATGCAGCGCAACTGGATCGGCAAGAGCAAGGGTGCTGAAATTGTCTTCCAGACCGAGCGTGGCGACAAGATCCCGGTCTTCACCACACGGCCAGACACCGTGTACGGCGCGACCTTCATGGTTCTGGCACCTGAGCACCCGCTGGTGAATGAACTGACGACCGACGAGTATCGCGCCGAGGTCGAGGCGTACAAAGCTCGGACCATCCGCGAGACGGAGATCGAGCGTCTGGCTGTGGACAGGGAGAAAACTGGCGTCTTCACCGGCGCGTATGCCATCAATCCGGTCAACGGTGAGCGCATCCCCATCTGGATTGCTGACTACGTGTTGATGACGTACGGCTCGGGGGCCATCATGGCGGTGCCCTCCGGGGATGAGCGGGATTTCATTTTCGCCAGGAAATACGGGCTGCCCATCGTGCCAGTGGTCATTCCAGCCGACGAGTACGAGCCGGGTAACCCGCCGGCGGAGATGGAAGAGGCATACACCGGGCCGGGTATCATGGTGAACAGCGGCCCCTTTGACGGCACACCGACCATGGGCAAGTACTGGCCCGACGAGTGGACGCCCGAGCTGGCAGCCGAGTGGGGCCTGCCGGCCTCCATCGAGACCGAAGGCAAGCAGGCGGTCATCGACATGCTGGAAGCGCAGGGGATCGGCAAATTCGCCATCAGCTACCGGCTGCGGGACTGGCTGATCAGCCGGCAGCGTTACTGGGGCACCCCCATCCCCATCATCTACTGTCCGGACTGCGGTACGGTGCCAGTGCCGTACGAGGACCTGCCGGTGGAGCTGCCGGATGACGTGGACTTCATGCCGACAGGCGAGTCGCCACTGAAGTACCACGAAGGCTTCCGTTACACCACCTGCCCGAAGTGCGGCGGCCCGGCCGAGCGCGATACCGACACCATGGACACCTTCGTGGATTCGTCCTGGTATCAGTATCGCTATCTGAGCCCCCACTATGACGACGGACCCTTCGACCCGGAGGCCGGTAAGTACTGGCTGCCGGTGGATCAGTACACCGGTGGCGTGGAACACGCCACCATGCATCTGCTGTACACCCGCTTCTGGACGAAGGTCATGCGCGATATGGGCCTGGTGGACTTCGACGAGCCCATGCTGCGGCTGTTCAACCAGGGCACTATCCTGGGCGAGGACGGTGAAAAGATGTCCAAGTCCCGGGGCAACGTGGTTGATCCCGACGACCTGGTCGAGCAGTACGGGGCCGACACCGTGCGGGCGTACCTGATGTTCATCGGGCCGTGGGAGCAGGGCGGTCCATGGTCGGCGGAGCGGATTGCCGGCATCGTGCGCTGGCTGAACGACGTGTGGGACATCGTGGTAGAGAAGCCCACCGGGGCGAGCGAGCCGGCCGGGCCGGAGGCAGAGGAGCGCCTGCGGCGGGTAACCCACCAGACGATTCGTAAGGTGACCCACGACCTGGAAGAGTTCGCCTTCAACACCGCCATCTCGGCCCTGATGACGTTGCGCAACGAGCTGAAGGCGACCAAAAACACAACGCTGTACGGCGGTGAGGCCTGGAACGAGGCCGTCCGGAACATGTTGCTGCTGATGGCCCCCTTCACCCCCCACATCGCTGAGGAGCTGTGGGCGCGCATCGGGGGTGAGTACAGCATCCACGATCAATCCTGGCCGGCGTGGGACGAAGAAATCGCGGCTGAGGAGACGTTCACGCTGGTCATCCAGATCAACGGCAAAACGCGAGACAAGGTAGAAGCACCGGTCGGCATCTCCCGGGAAGAAGCAGAGGAGCTGGCGCTGGCTTCGGAGAAGGTGCAGCGCCACCTGGACGGGGGCAAGCCGGAGCGGGTGATCTATGTGCCGGGCCGGCTGGTCAACATCGTTGCCCGGTGACATCGAGGTTTCCGTGGCCTCCCGCTTGACAATGTGGCAGGGTGTCTGTACAATTGAGTCCACCATCACACGGAGGTCACATGGCCCAAGACAGTCCATCTCAACAACCTGAGCGCGGCTTTGCCGAATCCTACAGCGTCGGGCCAGAGCGCGAAGTTATCACCACAGACAAAGCGCCGGCTGCGGTTGGCCCCTATTCCCAGGCCATTCGAGTTGACAATTCTGTCTTTACAGCCGGCCAAATCGCCATTGATCCACGCACGGGCAAACTTGTCGAGGGGGACATCCAGGCCCAGACTCGTCAGGTGCTGCAAAACCTGTCGGCAGTTTTGGAAGCTGCCGGCACCTCGCTGGCCAATGTGGTGAAAACCACAGTTTTTCTGGCTGATTTGAGTGACTTCGCGGCTATGAACGAGGTATATGCCGAGTTCTTCCCTGACGGTCCGCCTGCACGCTCAGCGGTCCAGGTGGCACGGCTCCCCCTGGACGCGCTGATAGAGATCGAGGCAATAGCGTTCATCGAATGAGCACACAAAACCCTCGCGCTGGCTCCTGCCGGCCCGAGGGTTTGCTTTTCGGGTTTGTCTTGGCTATAATAACAAGTGAAATCCAATAGCCGAGGAAGGTACATGTACGAAGAAGAAACACAAACGCCCCAGGGCTCTCGCGCGAGCGAGGCCGAGATTCCCAGTTTCGACGCATCGATGGAAGACTGGCTCGACGGACACGAACATCGTGTACTGAGACGCGGTGATATTGTTCGCGGAGAGGTTGTCTACGTCGGTGAAGAAGGTCTGATGGTGGACGTCGGTGCCAAGTCTGAAGGCATCGTGCCGTTCAGTGATCTCGAAAGGAGCGGTGTTGCCGAGTCTCTGCAAGAAGGGGACAGTGTCCTGGTATACTGTGTGACCCCGGAGGATCGTAACGGCAATATTCTCCTCTCCATCAGCAAAGCTCAGGTCGCCCGCGATTGGGAACGTGCAAAGGAGATATACGACTCCGGCGACATATTCCAGTCGAAGGTTGCCGGCCACAACAAGGGCGGCGTGATTGTCTACCTGGGTAAGGTCCGGGGGTTTGTGCCGGCCTCCCAGTTGGCACACCACCGCCGGACCCAGTACCAGGATTCCGATGCAGCTCATCCGTGGTCTGAGCTTATGGGTGAAGAGCTTTGGCTCAAGGTGATCGAGTGTGATCCTGAGCAGAACCGCCTCATCTTGTCGGAACAGGCTGCTTTGCGGCAGCGTCGAAAGAGTATGCGCGCTGAGCTGTTGTCATCCTTGCAGGAAGGCGACGTCGTCACCGGCGAGGTAACAAGCCTGGCCGATTTCGGTGCTTTCGTCGATCTGGGTGGCGCCGATGGCCTGATTCATGTTTCGGAGTTGTCCTGGGATCGCGTCAAGCATCCCAGCGAAGTTTTGAACATCGGTGACGAGGTTACTGTCCAGGTCATCAGCATTGATGATGAGCGAAAGCGAATTGGCTTGAGCATGAAGCGCCTGGAACCAGAGCCCTGGTCGGTCATCGACGAGCGTTACCAGGTCGGCGATCTGGTCACGGGTACGATCACCAAGTTGACGAACTTCGGTGCGTTCGCGCGAATTGAGGGAGGCATCGAGGGGCTGATTCATATCTCGGAGTTGACCGATCGCATGATCAAGCATCCGAGTGAGGTGGTGGAGGCTGGCGACGAAGTGCCGTTGCGGATCATCCGGATTGAGCCAGAGCGCCGGCGGATCGGTTTGAGCCTTCGCCAGGCTGAGGAAGAAAGCCCATGGAGCGAGGATGAGGGTCCTCTGGAGGAGGCTTCACTGGCCGAGGACGCGGTCGTCGCGGCTGAGGACGAACTGCTGGTTATTGAAGACGAGCCTGATCAGGTTGAGGCCGAGTCTGAGGATGGGGAGTCCCTGGAGGAGGAACCGCTCCATCAACCAGAAGCGCTCATGGAACAGGTGGCGGAAGCTAACGTAGACGTAGAATAATAGCGTTTGATGGCATCACATCATATACAGCTATAACATTGAGTCGTTAATCAATTGAGGGTGTTTTGGATTTGAATGCTGGTTTATCCCCAGCCCTGATTGGGGGAAAGAGGAGTCACCATGGCCAATAAATTCGATGACCGGTTCACCGAGCGGGCGCGCAAGGTGCTGATGTTGGCTCAGGAAGAAGCCAAGCGCATGCATCATAACTACATCGGCACAGAGCACCTGCTGTTGGGATTGGTGAAAGAAGGGAGCGGCGTCGCTGCACGCGTCCTGCGGGACCTGGGTGTGGATCCATACCAGGTCCGCAAGATCATCGAAGACACGGTGGGCCAAGGCCGGCGTGCGTCACTGGGGCAGACGACTGGCCTCACGCCCCGGACGAAGCGAGTCATCGAGTTGGCGGTGGAGGAGGCCCGACGGATGGGTCATCACTACATTGGCACGGAGCACTTGCTACTGGGCCTGATCCGTGAGGGGGATGGTCTGGCAGTCAATGTGTTGCGTGACCTGGGTGTTGACCTCGACGCGGTCCGTATCCAGGCGACTCGAGCCATCATGAAGGGATCCGGAGGCCGGCGCAGGGAGCAGAAGCGCCACCAGAATACGCCGCTGATGGACCAACTTGGCATCGACCTGACAGCACAGGCGGAGGAACGGAAGCTGGACCCAGTCATTGGCCGGCAGACCGAGATCGAGCGGGTCATTCAGATACTGGCGCGACGCACTAAGAACAACCCGGCCCTTATCGGCGAGCCAGGCGTTGGCAAGACGGCCATCGTCGAGGGCCTGGCACAGCGCATCGTGGATGGCGATGTGCCGCAGCAGATCCGCGACAAGCGGGTCTGGATGCTGGATGTGGGGTCGTTGGTTGCCGGCACCATCTACCGTGGCCAGTTTGAAGAACGGATGAAGCGGGTCATCGACGAAATCAAGTCCACGGAAGCCATCTTGTTCATCGACGAGGTGCACATGTTGGTGGGGGCAGGCGCTGCCGGCTCCAGCGTGGACGCGGCCAACATCCTGAAGCCGGCCCTCTCCCGTGGCGAACTTCAGTGTATCGGTGCGACCACCCTGGACGAGTACCGCCGCCACATTGAGAGCGATGCCGCGCTTGAGCGCCGCTTCCAACCGGTCTATGTGGATGAGCCGTCGATTGAAGAAACCATCGAGATTCTGAAAGGCATTCGGGGGCGCTACGAGGCACATCACAACTTGTCTATCACAGATGAAGCTTTGTACTCGGCCGCTCATCTGGCTGCCCGATATGTCACGGATCGTTACCTGCCGGACAAGGCCATTGACCTCATTGACGAGGCGGCTTCGCGAGTCAGAATGTACAAGTTGCCCGATGCGCCGGGTATGCGTGAAACCTTTGAGAAGCTGAAGGAGATCAAGCGCCGGCGTGAGGAGGCCCACAATCGGGAGGATTTTGAGGAAGCCGCTTACCTGCGCGATCAGGAAGAAGAGCTCAGAGAGCGACTCGATCAACTCCGGGTTGGGATCGAAGAAGATGCGCATGGCTTGCAGGTGACAGACGAAGATATTGCCGAGGTCGTCTCCATGTGGACCGGCGTGCCAGTCATGCGTATCGCCGGCGAGGAGAGCGAGCGCCTGCTACAGATGGAAGAGGCGTTGCACGAGCGCATCGTCAGCCAGGACGAGGCCATCGAAACCATCGCCAAAGCCGTCCGCCGGGCACGCGCCGGCCTGAAGGACCCACGCCGGCCCATTGGCGTGTTCATCTTCCTGGGCCCCACGGGCGTAGGCAAGACGGAGCTGGCCAAGGCCCTGGCGGAGTTCATGTTTGGCACGGAAGATGCCCTCTTGCAGCTCGACATGTCGGAGTTCATGGAGCGTCATACAGTTAGCCGGCTGGTTGGTGCCCCGCCCGGCTATGTGGGGTACTACGAGGGTGGTCAGTTGACCGAAGCTATCCGGCGCCGGCCATACCAGGTTGTTCTGCTGGACGAAATCGAAAAGGCGCATCCCGAAGCCTTCAACATGCTGCTCCAGATCATGGAAGATGGCCACCTAAGCGATGCCAAAGGTCGGAAAGTTGATTTCCGCAACACGATTCTCATCATGACCAGCAATGTGGGCGTCGATCAACTGAACCGTCAGGCTGCTCTGGGCTTTACGCTCCCCCGGGATGAACAGATGCAGGCGGAGCAAGAATACGAGGAAATGAAGGAGAAGGTCCTGAATCAGTTGAAGCGGACCTTCCGCCCTGAGTTCTTGAACCGCGTTGATAAGATCCTCGTCTTCCGGCCGCTGACCAAAGAAGACTTGCGAGAGATTGTGGATATCCAGGTGAAACGTCTGGCTCCGCGTCTCGAGGAGCAGGGGATCACACTGGAGATCACGCAGGCAGCGAAGGACCTGCTGGCCAAAGAGGGCTATGATCCAGACTATGGTGCGCGGCCACTACGGCGGGCGATTATGAACCTGTTGGAAGATCCGTTGTCAGAGGGGTTGCTGTCGGGCCAGTTCCACGAAGGTGATGTGGTTGTCGCCGACGCCGTGGATGGTGAGATCAAGTTTGAGGTCAAAGAGCGCACAACGGAAGAGCCGGAACCCATGCCGGCATAACCAACCGCACGGGACAACATAGCACGGGGAGGACACGTATGGCGAGTGTGACGTATGACCACGTCACCAAGCGCTTTGGCGATGTGGTGGCGGTCAACGACTTGAATCTGGAAATACAGGATGGCGAGTTTCTGGTGTTGGTAGGCCCCTCAGGCTGTGGCAAGAGCACAGCCTTGCGGTGTCTGGCCGGCCTGGAAGAGATTACCGAAGGCAACATCTACATCGGTGATCGCCTGGTCAATGATGTCCCGCCTAAGGATCGTGACATTGCCATGGTGTTCCAAAGCTATGCGCTCTATCCTCACATGAGCGTGTATGACAACATGGCATTCGGCCTCAGACTGCGCAAAACACCGTCCAAGGTCATCGATGAGCGCGTGCATGAGGCAGCCCGCATTCTCGGTATCGAGCAGTTGCTGGACCGCAAGCCTAAGCAATTGTCAGGTGGTCAGCGACAGCGGGTGGCTCTGGGGCGGGCAATCGTCCGCGAGCCGGCTGTGTTCCTCCTGGATGAGCCATTGTCCAACCTGGATGCCAAGCTACGTGTGCAGACAAGAGCCGAGATCAGCAAGCTGCATCAGCGTTTGGAAACAACCTTCATTTACGTGACTCATGATCAGGTCGAGGCCATGACCATGGGGAACCGCATCGCGGTGCTGCGGGATGGCGTTTTGCAGCAGTTGGATACGCCGCAGAATCTGTACGACCACCCTGGCAATATGTTCGTGGCCGGCTTCATTGGGAGCCCGGCTATGAACTTCTTCGATGCCACTCTGGTCAAAGATGACCGGGGAACCTGGGTCGATGCCGGCACGTTTCGAGTTAAGGTTCCGGAGCGCATTGCTGAGGAGCCTGGGGTCAAGTCGTATCTCGGGCGGGAGGTCGTGTTTGGCATTCGGCCAGAGGATATCCACGATCCCGAGTATGCGCCACCTGGCATAGTGGCAGCTCCGGTTGAGGCTCAGGTAGACGTCAAAGAATTGATGGGTAATGAGATTTTCCTGTATCTCCTGGCCGGCAACAAGCAGTTCATCGCCCGAGTCGATCCTCGGACGAATGCGCCCGTGGGCAAGACCATCTCGGTCGTGATGAACATGGAGAACATGCATCTCTTTGACCCTCAGACTGAGAAGACACTGACCGATTAGCGCTATCAGCGCGATCCGCAAGGGCAACAAAGGCCGCACCAAACGGTGCGGCCTTTGTTCTTGTTTGAATGACGGGTTGTGTGCTCTAACCTCGTTGCCGGCGCGCCCACAGGGTAAGACCCAGGAGGATCACAAACAACCCTGCCAGCCCGCTACCCGCTACGCGGAGCCAGTCACGAGAGCGGGGTAGAGCTGCAACCCGCTCACGCTCACCTGGCTCCGGGACTGGCGTCGCCTGTGGCGCTTCAGCTATCTGGACGGTCACCTCTGCTGGCGCTGCAGGAATCTGGCCTTGCATCCCCGGCCCCGGTCGAGGAGTGGTTGCCGGCGGCACTTCCGTCACGCCAATGAGTGGCCGGCTACTCAGGCCGGGATAGGGCGCGCTGGCGATCCTCGTCTGGACTGGCTCCGCTGCCGGTCCGCCGGCCAGTTCAACCGTGTTGTCACGCTCAAGGCGCGGGGCGGTTGCTATCAGCGGGACAACTTTCTTCTCGGCTTCTGGTTTCTCGACTACCGACTCTACGGGTTGTTCTGGCTCCGCCGCTCTCTCGGCCGGGGATGGAGCCGGCTGTTGCATTGCTCTAAAGTTCAGCGGAGCACCAGCAGGCTGTCCAACGTGCAGGAAGTCTGCAGCAAACACCAGAATCGTCAGAACGGCCGTGGCGACGGTGGCCCACTGCAGGCCTCGGAACAGCCAGTCCGGCAGGACGAACCGCCGGCGTGCCGGCTCCGGGGCGAGATCCACCGGGCGAATGGCAAAGGAGCGCGGCACTGCCACGGGTGGAGCCTCCCGCAGCAGGTTGACCGTCCAGCGCAGCGACTCCAACTCCTCGGAGCAGCGCTGGCAGGCCGGCAGGTGCTGCTCGACACGGGCCGCTTCCTCTGGCGTCACCTCGCCGTCGATATACGCCGACAGCAGCTCGACGTCAAGATGGATGTGATTTCCTCGATTCTGATTCCTTTCAGACTTCCTCATTCGCTCCACCGTGGCTAGGGCCTACTTGTAGGCGACTTTACTAATCATCGCTCAGGGTCAGGTTGACGGACCCGGCTTCCCACGGGTTCAGTCGCTACTAAGACGGTATCGTTGAGGTAAAAGTTCCTCTTGCTCAAGCAGGAAGTCTCGCAGGCGAGCGCGCCCTCGGCTCAACCGAGACTTGACCGTGCCAAGCTCGACACCCGTGATCTCCGCAATTTCCTTGTAGTGGAAGCCCTGGATGTCGGCCAAGATCACCGTTGTGCGTTGATC
>CAYYSH010000074.1:0-11249 GCA_964474265.1 uncultured Anaerolineales bacterium | reverse complement strand
CCGTTGTCGGCGCCAGCCGGCGGGACCAGAAATGCCAACAGAAGCGTTGCCAGAGCAATCAGCCTGGCCCAACTCTCCACCTTCCGTCTGTTATCCGCCATCTTCCATCCTCCGCGGCTTGTCCTGCATCTTCGAATCCTGGTTCTTCTGCGCTGGCGGGACAGGCTGAGCCAGGTCGATGGTTTCCAGGTCTGGCAGCCTCAGGAGCCCCGGAATGGCTGCCGGCGGCACCTCGGCGGTGATGATGACGGTCTCATTCTGGGTCACAGATCGCACGTGCCCCCCGCGCTTCTCCAGCTCGTCGGAGATGTCGCGATGGGCCTGGATAACGACGGTGACGGGGCGGAGTTGTTCGCTGAGGGTTTCGGGAGCCTCCAGGAGTTGCCGGCCACGTTGCAGCAGGTGTTGGCGCAGTTCCGGACCCACCTTGCGGAGGTCGTCCGGGCGCGGTAGATTAGCTTCTGGCGGCGAAGTGGGGGCCGGCACCGGTGGTGGTAGCGGCGCAGCACAGCCGGCAATGCTCAATCCAAGAATCAGCCACAACAGAACAATTCGCATCTTCAGCCTGGTTACTCCCGAAGGGTCAGCGGACTACTAGCCATTCGGCTCACGTGGGTCAACTCTACGACGTCTCTCTGCACTCACATGTTCCTGCTTTGGGCCGGCAAAAACCCTTGACATGCCCCTCTGTTCCTGGTACAATACTTCAGGAAGGCCGTGGCTGTCAAGCGACGTTCTGGGTTGTCAGGGGGACGCAACCCCTCAAGAGCGAGGTGCCCATCGTTGGCAGTCTGTTCCACCATCTTCGCTGGGTTCTCCAATCTCGCGAGCCGCAGTCGTACCGCAAATCACTGTCAGGCAAGGCGGTCTTCTGCGCTTTCTCACTCTCCCCCACAGGCTCGACCTGAGCCAAATTCATGTGGCCGGAGTTCAATAGCCTGCTCACTCTGGTAAAGTTTGCTCCATCCCAATCTGATACCCATAAG
This sequence comes from uncultured Anaerolineales bacterium, assembly GCA_964474265.1. Taxonomy (GTDB): domain Bacteria; phylum Chloroflexota; class Anaerolineae; order Epilineales; family JAANWY01; genus CAYYSH01. Next base: position 10,263 of record CAYYSH010000074.1, on the reverse strand, counting down.
GAGGTCTGCAAAGATGCGACGTGTCAACACCAGATGGCCTGTCCTGGCCTTTACGGCGCTACTCATCGTAATGACGGCGATTTTCGGTGTCGTGGGTGCGTTTGGCGCCCCTCCCCCTGCTCCACTGACTGATGGCCCGCCTCTGGCCCAACGGGTAATCTTTTTCAGTTCCGACGGCATGCGGCCAGATCTGGCACAGCGGTACGTAGATGAAGGCGTGATGCCCACCTATGCCGACCTGATTGCCAACGGGGTGCAGGGAGAGGGTGGCATGCTCCAGGGATTCCCACCGAACACGGGGGTCGGCTGGACGACGATGGCGACTGGTGCCTGGCCCAGCGTCCACGGAGCCACCAACAACACCTTCCACATCGTGGGCACCGACTTTGGGAATCGCACCTCGGCCTTTGCACCGGGCATCATTCAGGCCCAGACCATCGCCGAGGCGGCTGAGGCGGCCGGCAAGAAAGTCGCTGTCATCGAGTGGGTGGCCGGCCGCAACTACCCCATTGAGGGTCCCCGTATCGACTTCCGGAGCTTCTACTCCGCCCGCGGTGTCACCACCAATTTCGTCTCTCCAACAGACAACGAAGGGTTCATCCGCGCCTTCTTCCTGGACTACGATGTAATGGACCTGGTAGATGCGACGGATTGGACCAATGTGCCTGACAGCTTTAGCCCTCCACTCGAGACGGTGATGGTCGTGCGAGACTTTGGCGTGGAGAAGTATGACCACGCCGTCTACATCTACGACAGCACGGATGACGAGACGACCAATTACGACCACGCATTGCTCACCCCTTGCGAGGCCGCGACTGAGCGGGGTGTTCGCCCGGCGTGCACAAAAGACGGTAGTGCCTCTGTGGCGGACCTGACTGAAGGGGACTGGGCCGAGATCAAGTTGACAATTGTTGGCGGCAGGGACGAAGGCCAAACAGCCGGCATGTACGTCAAGCTAACACGTCTGAACGACGACGCTTCTGAGTTCCGGCTGTACCACACCTCCGTGCAGCGGATAAATGCGGAGCCACCCGATCTGGAGGATTTCCTGGCCGAGAACTTCCCCACGGGCATCGCGGCCGACTTCGCCCCCCTGGAGGCCGGCATTGTCGACGAGGATACCTACGTCGAGCAGGGACTGATGTGGGAAGATGCCTATCGCCCCATCATCCAGTACATTTTGACCGAGTACCAGCCCGACACAGATCTGTTGCTGGCCGGGTACCCGACCACGGATGAGTTCTCACACCAGTTCATGGCCCTCATCACGCCAGGCGCCGACGTCTACGATGATGCTGATCGAGATGGCGTGCCCGATGGTCGGGTGGAGGTGCGCGAAGGCTACCTGCGCAGCGCCTACGAGGGTGCCGACTCGACACTGGCATTCATCCGTAGCCTGATGTCGGATGCCACGGTGATCGCGGCGTCGGACCATGGCTTCGGACCGCAGTGGAAGGCCATCAGCGCCGGCGACGTCCTGTTCAACGCCGGGCTCCAGAGCGCGGCCCAGACGTCCAACTGCCGGCCCAAGGACAAGACCCAGGACCAGGCCAAGGCCTGCTGGGCCGGCGGCACAGCGCAGATTTACATCAACCTGATCGGCCGAGACGACCCGGGCACGGTGCCCGAGGACCAGTACGACGCTGTGCGCCAGACCATTGTGGACGCTTTCCAGAACCTGACCGATCCGGACACAGGCGAGCCGGTAATCGAGAGAGTCTTCCTGAAAGAGGACCTGGCTACGGTGCCGGCCGGCGACTACGGCACCATCAACTCCCTGCACCCGGAGCGTAGCGGGGATGTAGTCGTTGTCGCCAAGCCGCCCTACCAGTTCGACGCAGCCACCCCGGGCCAGCCAGTGGCCGACGCCCCCTTCTTCGGGCAGCATGGCTATATGCCGGACCTGGTAGACCTGGATAACAACGTCAACATGCACGCCAGCTTCTTCGCCGCCGGCCCCGGCATCGCCCAGGGTGTTGTGAGCGGCGTGCGGGCCATCGATCTGGCACCCACCATTGCCTACCTGCTGGGCATCCCCGCGCCGGCAGATTCAACCGGCCAGGTGCTCATGGACGCAGTCGTACAGCCCACACCGACCCCGACACCTCCACCGACGGCGACGCCTACGCCGCCTCCGCCGCCATCGGGAAGCGATAGTCTCACGGCTCGTGTGTTTATCGACCAGCGATGTGACAGCTTCTTCCAAGCGGGTGTGGATGTCAACTTGCCTGATGTCTTGGTGACGCTGACTTTCCCCAACGGCGCAACCATGAGTCGCCAGACCAGGCCATTCGGACTGGTGAACTTCTCAGGCTTTGATGCCTCTGGCGGTGTCACCGTCAGTGCAGCACTGCCTGAGAGCTACAGGGGATTTGCGCTGAATACCTGTCCTGGCAGCTCGGCCAGTGTGGACCTGCAGCCAGGTGAGTTCCAGTTCCGATACAAGTTCGTGCAGTTCAGAACACAGATCGTGGGAGAAGCCGTGGGGCCATAAAATGGCCTGGGTCGGGTACATTTGCGGTGAGTAAGCCGGCCACTCCCACAGGGGTGGGCCGGCGCTAACGGGAACGAAGGACGAACGGCACAGACGAAAGGGAGCCAATTAGTAGTGATGTCGTTCGTCCTTCGTTGTTGAATCCTGCATGTAATTTCTTGACATGCCTATGGAGGCATGGTATCATTTTAGCACTCATAGACGGGGAGTGCTAGAATCAATACCTTTCAGATGAGCTTACAGGCCTGCCCCGGGGCCGTGTGATATGCGCCCGAGACGGGCGCTTAACACTTGGGCTTGAAGGAAACGTATTGATGCCAATTCTATCATGATTGAGCTAACGGAGCGACGCAAAGAGATTCTGGCGATTGTCGTGCGCGAGTACATCGCGACGGCGGCACCTGTTGGCTCGACCACCATCGCGAAAGTGCACGACTTGGGCGTGAGCCCGGCGACCATTCGCAATGAGATGGCTGCTCTGGAGGAGGCCGGCTATCTCACCCACCCACATACATCAGCGGGCCGGCTGCCGACGGTGAAGGGGTATCGCTACTTCGTTGAGCAATTGATGGAGACGAGTAGTCTGCCGCCACGGGAGCAGCGGATGATACGCGAAAAGTTCGACGCCGCCGGCTGGGAGCCCGAAGCGTGGATGCACCTTTCGGCTTCGGTCTTGGCCCAGGTCACGCATGCTGCATCACTGGTCACGGCGCCCAAGCCCTCCCGGAGCCAGTTCAAACATCTGGAACTGGTTGAACTGCGTGATGGTCTTGTATTGCTGGTGTTGGTTTTGGCGGATGGCAGTGTGGAGCAGGTGCGTTTCCAATTACCGGAGGCCCGATCTCAGGAAGAACTCTCGGCTCTGGCCGACCAACTCAACGAGCGGCTGGCCGGCCTGGATCGACACGCCATCGCAAAGGCCAGTCTGCCAACCATCGCGCCAGTTCCACAGGTTGTGGATCGGGTGCTTGAGTTGATGGCCGAGGTTGACCGCCGGCACGGCGGGCAGTTGGTCCATGCCGGCCTCGAGCACGTATTGAGCCAGCCCGAGTTCGCCAACGCCGAGCGGGCGACGGAGGTTGTCCAGGTGTTTGAAAGGCGGGAGCCCCTGTGGCCCATCCTGGCCGACGTGGCGTGGAGCCATCGGGGGGTCCGGATTATCATTGCCGGCGAAGATCGCTGGGACGCCATCAGCGACTACGGACTCGTGCTCGCGGACTACGGAGCGGCTGATACGCGTGGGACGGTCGGGGTGTTGGGACCGATACGCATGCCCTACGAACGAGCTGTTTCCGTGGTGGAGTATGTCTCGGGCTTGATGAGCCGGCTCTTACGTGAGTTGTATGGCGTGGCATAGATCAGGCATACCAGGCAAACGATGGAGCTTCATGAAACCCGATATCGAAGAGCAGGATGGGCGTGCATGTTGCATGACGCGACGTCTTCAGGTACTGGCTTCTCGAATTCCGGTCTGCTGAGCTCTTCAATTTGACCTGGATGCAGCGTTGGAGTACACTAGGAAAGTCATGACAGCCAAGCGTGATTATTACGAAGTCTTAGGCGTGAGCCGGGATGCAACGAAGGACGAAATCCGGCGCGCTTATCGACGTAAAGCTAAACAATATCACCCGGATGTAAACGACGCACCGGATGCGGCCGAGCGGTTTCGCGAAATCAAAGAGGCCTACGAGGTTCTCTCGGACGACGAAAAACGAGCGATGTACGATCGCTTCGGTCACAATGCGGACCAGTTCAGTCGCGGGTTCGGTGGCTTCTCCGACTTCGGCATTGATGATTTGTTCAGCGAGTTCTTTGGCTTCGGGACGCGAGCCCGTACGGCAGCGCGTCGGGCACCTGTCCGTGGCAATGACCTGAGAGTTGACATAACACTCGAATTTGAAGAAGCCGTTTTCGGCACGGAGAAGGAGCTAGAGATTCCACGCTGGGAGACATGCGATGTCTGTGGCGGCACAGGTGCGGAGCCGGGTACACGGCCAATCACATGTCCTCAGTGTGGTGGTGCCGGCGAGGTGCGTCACGCTCAACAGACAGGGCTCTTCGGCTCTTTTGTCACGGTGGTGACCTGTCCGCGGTGCCAGGGGACGGGCGAGGTCATCACGACACCGTGCAGCAAGTGTCGTGGCCGGCAGCGTGTTCATGCCAGCAAAGTGATATCGGTTGAAATTCCGCCTGGCGTCGATGAGGGAACACGCATCCGGTTGACCGGTGAGGGTGATGCCGGCGAACGGGGTGGCCCACCAGGCAATCTGTACGTGAACATCCACGTAAAGCCGCACGAGTTCTTTGAACGGCGAGATAACGACATCTATCTCGAGTTGCCCCTCAATATCGCACAGGCGGCTTTAGGTGATGAAGTGAAAGTCCCGACGTTGGACGGCGAAGAGACCCTTCGCATTCCGCCTGGCACGCAGACTGGCCAGACGTTCCGGCTACGTGGCAAGGGTGTGCCATATCTGCGACGTGAGGGTCGTGGCGATCAGGTGGTGCGTGTATTTGTCGTGACGCCGACGAACCTGAACGAGCACCAGAAGCAGTTGCTCAGGGAACTTTCCAAGACACTAGGCCGAGAGGTCATCCCACAGCGCGGCAAGAACTTCATGGATTGGCTCAAAGATGCCTTCGGCGTCTGATCAAGGGGCCTCCGTGGTACGGTGGATCGAGATAAGTGTTCATGCTGACGGCGAGGCGGCTGAGGCTGTTGCCGAGGTTTTTAATCGCCTGGGTGAAGGCGGGGCCGTCTTTGAAACTCTGATTCACCCAGATGAGTCCCCGTATGCCGGCGATCCGGTTGTCAGTGTGAAGACGTACCTGCCGGCCACTCGTGAGAGCGCGCCACGTCAGCGCCAGATTGAAGAGGCTCTCTGGCACCTTTCCCAATTGTACCCAATCCCTGCTCCTCAGATCCGTGAGCTGGCTGAGGAAGACTGGGCAGAGGCCTGGAAGAAAGGCTACAGTGTTCAGCATATTGGAGAGCGGCTGGTGGTTGCCCCCTCGTGGGAGGCTTATACGCCGGCCCACGACGAGCTCGTCGTGCGGCTGGACCCCGGAATGGCCTTTGGCACCGGGCTCCATCCCACCACCCGGCTCTGCCTGATGGCTCTGGAAACGTGGGTGCAGGCCGGCGATCATGTGCTGGATGTCGGCACGGGTTCCGGCATCCTGGCGATTGCGGCGGCGAAGTTGGGCGCTGCGCGGGTCATCGGCGTTGACCTGGATCCGGTCGCTGTCCAGGTGGCACGTGAGAACGTTCGCTTGAATGATGTGACCGACCGCGTCCAAATCGAGGTCGGAACGCTGGACACCCTGAATCCAATGCCACGGTCGATGGATTGCGTCGTGGTGAACATTCTGGCGGATGTCATCATTAAGCTGACGCCGGCCCTTACAACCTGTCTGCGTCACGCTGGGACCCTCATTGCTAGCGGGATCATCGAAGAGCAAGAAGACGCCGTGATGAAAGCATTCGACACAGCGGGCTTGCAGGTTGTCGAACGCCGGCAGCAGAAGGATTGGGTTGCCCTGGTTGCCTCTCTCAATACCTGAGACAGTACAATGCGCCGAGTATTCATTCCACCTGACTGGATCGAAGTTGACAGGGTATCGTTCCCGCCCGAGTTTGCGAGCCAACTGGCAGCTCTCGGGCTCGGGGCCGGCGACCACCTGATCGTGCTGGATGACTCGGGTTGGGAGCACGAAGTAACCCTGACCAAGATTGGGGGTGGGGTGGCTGTTGCGCAGGTCTTGAAGAAGAGGTTGGCCTCCGGCGAGCGTCGAACCAAGATCAGCCTCTACCAGGGCCTGGTGCCCCCAGACCTCTTTGCGGAGATTCTGCGCCGTGGTACCGGGTTAGGCATTGTCGAATTTGTTCCGGTGGCCTGTGACCGGTGTGAGGTCCCCGACCTGGATACGTTCGACGAGCCGATGCTTGAGACGTGGCGTCAAATGATCCTGAATGTCTCGCAGGAGACCGAGCGAGGCCGGCTGCCTCGTGTCGGGCCTGCCATCTTGTTCGACGCCGCGCTGGAGCGTGTTACGCGCCGTGGCACTTCCCTAATCGTGTGGGCCGGCAAGGGAAGTCAGGATGTCCGGGTGGTGACAGAAGATAGGCCGTTCTCAATCCATGTTCTGGCACCGCCTCCCGACGGATTCACCCCTCGAGAAGTGGAGCGGGCCTATCAGCGCGGTGTTATCCCCGTGCGACCGCCCTTTGATCCGGTGGGAGGCACACCCGTCGGCCTGCTCATCAGCCAGGCCATCTTCGAGCAGTTGGGATAGCGTTCCTGATCAACACGCTATGCCGGCGATGTGGCCGGCTCGCATTCGCGATTCTTTCCACTGTGTGACTGACCCGGCCGATCTTGTGTCTTGGGTCGCTTGCCGGAACCTGTTTCTGTCTAATCCACAACGCGAGAAGGAAGGGGGGTGATTCGATCCACGTACCTCAAACTAAGAGCCTATCCGAAAGATCGCTGGGGCCGGTCTCTGACCGTGTCCCCTGGCGCGGTCAGAGACCGGCCAAAACACTTTTCGGATAGGCACTGATCACTGCACTCCACGATCGTCAAAGTTGGAATCGAGGTGTTATGCCGGCCCGACAATATCATGCTCGCTTGTGGGGAGTCCGTGACTCCCGCCCAAAAGGCAGGCGCTGTGAGGCGTGAGTCATGGTCCCGAACTTGATCGAAGCGCCACCAGGAACGGTTAATGTGTGTGACATTGTCAGGCCGGCGAATAGGTGAGAAAGGGAGCGAGACACATGCGACAACGAACTGCCAATTCACGAGTCCCCGTTCTTCGATTCGCCCTGGTCGTAGGGCTTCTCGTTCTTGCCCTGCTGGCGATCTCGCTGGCCAACCTGCCCTACAGCAATCTCGACTGGGTAGCATACAGCCAGCCATATGGTCCGGATGGCGCCGGCGTGCTGACACTGCTGCACAACAACGATGGTGAGTCGTCGCTGTTGCCACTTACCAACTCCGTGGCAACTGGAACAGAGACGATCTCACTGCCCGTTGGTGGTGTAGCAGCGTTCAAGACGCTGACCGACCAAAACATCGCCGAGGCCAGGGCGGCCGGCCACGCCGTCATCGACGTGTATGCCGGCGATGCCTTCCTGGCCAGCGCCACCCTCGTCTGTGGCCAGGACCCGGCGCAGCCGATCTATGACGCCGTGGCCCAGCGGCAGATTCCGTACGACGCCCACATCCTCGGCAACCACGAGTTCGATTACTTCCCAGACTTTCTGGAGGAGTTCATCCGCGCTTTCTCTACGGATGGCCTGGTTACCCAGCCATTCCTAAGTGCGAACCTGGACTTCAGCGGTGAACCTGGCTTCGCCGACCTGATCGACGCCGACGGCGTGATCAACGTCCCCATCACAGATGGACGGGTGATCGGTCACTCTGCAATCGTGACCGATACCGTCACTGGCCAGCGCTTCGGTATCGTATCGGCGACGACCTGGACATTACCCACCATATCCTCTCCCCGCAACGTGAGGGTGACCACAAGCGATCTGGAAACCACTGCAGCCGCTGTTCAGGCGGAGATCGATCGGCTCTATGACGACTACGGGGTACGCAAGATCATCTTTGTGAGCCACCTGCAAGATATTGACAACGATCAGGCCCTGATCGGCATGGTCCGCAAGGTGGACGTTGCGGTGGCCGGCGGTGGCAGCGAGCTCCTGGAGAACCCTGCCATCCCTGATGACATGGAACTCCTTCCCGGCGAGCGTGCTCCCGTCCAGGGTACCTATCCGCTCACTGTGACCGATCCCGACGGGCGTTCGGTCCCCATCGTCACCACCACTGGCAACTACAAATACCTGGGACGTCTGGATGTGGAGTTTGATGATGCCGGCGAGGTGACCCGGGTTATCACGGAGACCAGCTATCCGCGCCGCGTCATTCCGGACAGCCCCGAAGCAGACGCGCTGGGCCTGACCGACACAGTGACCCCCGATCCGGACATTGTCACGACGGTGAACGAACCGCTTGAGGCTTGTCTGGAGAGCCTTGCCACGACCAAGGTAGCCACGACCGAGGTGCTCCTCGATGTCTCACGCGCTGGCGTGCGCTCCACGGAGAGCAATGCCGGCAACATGATCGCCGACTCGTTCATCTTCGCGTACGATCGGTTCGCGGCGGACCTTGGCCTGCCCCCGCGCGGTGCCGATAACCCCGTGATTGCGGTCACGAACGGTGGCGGCATACGCCAGAATGCCGGCGATGTGCTGCCGGTTGGCGGGGTGGTACCCGGCGACATCACCCGCAAGAACACCCTCGACGTACTGCCGTTCCCGAACTTCGTGACGGTTATCAACAATGTGACACCTGATGACCTGAAGACCGTCTTCGAGCGTTCGGCAGAGAGCCTGCCCGGTTCAGGCGGGCAGTTCTTGCAAGTATCGGGCCTCACCGTCACTTACAACGTGAGCCGGTCCGTCGGGAGCCGTGTTGTCAGCGTGGTTCTCTCCGACGGCACGCCCATCATCCAGGATGGCGCGGTGGTCGAGGGCGCACCCAATGTCCGGGTCGTCACCAACAGCTTCGTGGCCCGTGGCGGCGATGGTTATGAGAGCTTTGGGAATAACCCCGATCAGTTGCAGTTGGGCTTGAGCTATGAGCAGGCCTGGCGTGAGTACATGGAGCTGGAGGGGGGTCTCGGTGGCCTCATCCGGGCTGACGATCCACGTTACCAGCCGGGTGGTGAGGGCCGCATCGTGTTCGTGCGAGAAGCGCCGACACCGACCCCAACCCCCACACCCACGGCCACGCCTCAACCCACGGCCACGCCGACGCCGCCACCGCCGCCGGCTGGGACTGGCAGCCTGACAGCGCGGGTGTACATTGACCATCGGTGTGACAGCTTCTTCCAGCACGGCGTGGACATCCCCATCGGGAATGTGTCGGTCACGCTGACCTTCCCGAACGGGGCCACCATCACGCGCCAGACGCGGCCCTTCGGTCTGGTGAACTTCTCTGGCTTCGACCCGTCGGGTGGCGTCACAGTGAGTGCCGAGCTGCCCAGGGGCTACAAAGGAATCTCTCTGGACAGTTGCCCCGGAAGCTCGGCCAGCATCGATGTATCGCCTGGCGAGTTCCAGTTCCGGTACAAGTTCGTGCAGTTCAGGCTGATGCCTCTGGGTGAGGAAGCTGGTCCGTAAGGCTCAGGCGACAACCCCGGGCCTGGCTTTGGCTTGCTGCAGCGGCGGAAGGTCGAGATGTTGAGTCGGCCTTCCGCCGCTTCCTTGTGAGATATGGGTTCTTCAGCTACCGGTAATCGCATGTACGACGCCGTCGTCGTCGGCGCCGGCCCCAATGGTCTGGCTGCCGCCATCACTCTGGCCCGCGCCGGCTGGTCTGTGCTGGTTTTCGAGGCAGGAGAGACGGTGGGGGGCGGTGCTCGCTCCGCCATGCTGACGCGGCCGGGATTCGTGCACGACGTCTGCTCAGCCATTTACCCTCTCGCGATGGCGTCGCCCTTCTTTCGCTCTCTCCCTCTGGCCGATTATGGCCTGGAGTGGATTCAGCCGCCGGCTCCTCTGGCACACCCTCTCGACGATGGCACCGTAGTCATGCTGGAGCGCCCGCTGGCGGCAACGGCCGAGGCCTTGGGCGTCGATGCCATCGCCTATCGACAACTCATCGCCCCGCTGGTGGCTCGTTGGGACGAACTCACCGCTGATTTGCTGGGGCCGCTGCCACTCCCACCGCGCCACCCGCTGACTTTGGCTCGTTTTGGCC
>CAYYSH010000073.1:6167-11548 GCA_964474265.1 uncultured Anaerolineales bacterium | reverse complement strand
GTACTCACCCATGCTATGTCCAGCAACGTACACTGGCGGGGCCAGGTCGGTCTGCTGTTGCAGTACGCGCAGGGCTGCAATGCTGACCGTGAGGAGGGCCGGCTGAGCATTCACGGTGTCATCCAGAGTCTCCTTCGGCCCTTCAAAGCACAGTTTAGCGAGGTCAAAGCCCAGCGTATCGTTAGCTTCGTGGAACACAGTCCGGGCCTCGGGATAGGTCTGGTACAGGTCCTGTCCCATACCGACCCGCTGTGATCCTTGTCCGGGGAAGACAAATGCGCGTTTGCCGATCATAGTCTCTTTATTGGGCATCGATTGGAGAGTAGCCGCAACAAGCGCACCGAAGGGGAGTGCAAATGTTACGACGCACGACATGAAACGTAAAACGTGAAACGTGAGGATCGTTCTAGATTGGCCAGATCATCACGTTTCACGCTTCGCGTCTTACGCCCTGTCTCACGATCAGCGAGGGTGTGCAAGCGGCAGGTCTCGCGGTTGTGATGCGAGAGTACGGCTTGGCTACTACTCGGCTGCAGCTTCTTCTTCAACAGCAACCACTTCGACCCCACGGTAGAAGCCACAATGTGGGCAGACGTGGTGTGGCAGTCGTGGGCTATGGCACTGAGGGCAGTCCACCAGATGGACTGCCATGAGACTGTCATGTGTGCGACGTTTGTTACGTCTGGTACGAGATACGCGTCGCTTGGGTAAGGGAGCCATTTAGACGATTCGCCTCCTGCTTAGTGCCTATCCGAAAAGGGCTCTGGCCGATCTCTGACCGCGCCAGGGGACACGGTCGGAGACCGACCCCAGCGATGTTTTCGGGATAGGTTGTTATGGTTTTCCTACATCTCACTCAACAAGGACTGCAATTTGGACCAGCGCGGGTCTATGGCATCGATTTCGCAGTCGCATTGACCTTCGTTCAGATTCTGTCCGCACTGTGGGCACAGGCCGGCACAGTTGGGCTGGCATACCGGGTGCATTGGTATGGCCAGTAGGGTGTCCTGGCGTACTACCTCGAGTAGATCAAGAATGTGGTGTTCATCGATGCGGGTTGCCAGTTCTTCACCCGCAACTCGAGGTAATGCCGCCCCAGACTTGATGTCGATGCTGGGGCGAAAGGTTTCCTCTAACTCAATCTCCACAGGCACTTCGAATAGCTCGAGGCAGCGATCACAGGTGATCTCCACGATGATGTCCAGAATGCCCGTCACGAGAATGCCCTCAGTGGTGTGCATCAAAGTCACAGCACCGTGGATCGGACTCCGCAGTGTAATGCCGTCACCATCCAACAAGGTTTGCAATTCACTGGCCGGCTCATCGACCTCGTAGTGTCGAGAAGCACCTGTTGGCGCCCGCAGCAGTTGCGCAACGTTAAATTGCATCGGTTGTTAAGCTCCTCCGGAGCTGAGAGTCTGCCGAGTCGCATGCTCGACGGGGTTGTTGGGCCTCCGCTCCAGAAGGCCCAACCCGGCACATGATTATAGGTCAGATAGGTTGGCCTGTCAAGAAACCGATGCTTCAGTTGGAGCCTCTTCAGGCTCTTCAGCCGGCTCCTGCGCTTCCTCCATCTCCGCTTCTGCTGTGGCTGCTCGTTCACGCTGACTTTGTTTTAACAGCTCAATGCCGTTGCGAACAGTGTTCTGGAAAGAGATTAATTGCTCTTGCAATTCTTCCAGGACACGCAGGGCGTAGGCATCCGCTTCAGCGCGAATGTCGGCTGCTTCCTGGTGAGCTCGCTCCAGGATGCTGCGTTCGCGTTCCTCAGCCCGTTGAGCGATTGGATGCTCACCGATCAGTTCCTCTGCCTGTTGCTCAGCCAGCGCTACGATGTTCTGCGCGCGCTCCTGAGCCTGGGCGATGATCCGGTCCCGATCCTGTTGAAGTTGCTTAGCTTCCTGAACTTCCTTGGGCACGGAGATGCGCAACTGGTTGATGAGTCGCAGGAAGTGCTCTTCATCAATCAGCACCATCTTGGTGAGGGGAACCTGGATCCCACGATCACGTAGGGATTCCAATTGGTCGATCAGGTAGTCGATGTCCATGTTTATCACCCCTTTCGGATCGCCTGTTGGACAAAGTTAAGGTCGGGCTTAGACTGGACCTCGCCCGATCCACGTTTAGCCCAGGAGGTGTCCTGTCGCCTTAACCTCGGACGGCCGCTGTGGCCAGTGCTCTGGCTTTTTCCTGGAGGGCACGTGCAGCAGCCGGCGGCACCAGCGCAGAGACATCCCCACCCAGCATCGCGACTTCTTTCACGAGGCTTGAACTGAGAAACGTGTGCTCAGGACTTGCCATCAGACTGACCGTTTCAATATCCGGCGCCAGTTGCCGGTTCATATGGGCCATCTTGAATTCGCTCTCGAAGTCTGAGACCACGCGTAGTCCGCGGATGAGCACCTTTGCACCTCGTGAACGCGCATATTCTACCGTTAGCCCGGTGTACGCGTCCACTCGTACGTTTTCCAGGTGGGCGACCGCGGCTTTTACCAGGTTCATGCGTTCCTCGGTCGAAAAAAGCGGATTCTTGATGGGATGTTCATGGTCGAAGACGGCCATGATCACCTCGTCGAAGAGAGCGGCTGCCCGTTCGGCAATGTCAACATGGCCATTGGTGATTGGGTCAAAGGTTGCTGGAAAAACTGCCCTTATCATTTGTATTTGCCTGCTTCAACTCAGCTTAAGTCACCTTCACCGTGCCAGAAATTGTTCACACGTTCAAGCAGCAAGGCGTGCTCTGGTGCGGAAAGGTCTGGGTCACGCCGAAAAATCTCCATGGCCTCGGCCCTGGCTATCTCGAGAATATGGACGTCACTCAATTTTGCTGCTTTCAAGTCGGGGAGCCCACTCTGGCGCGTGCCGAAGAACTCGCCGGGGCCACGGAGTTTCAGGTCTTCTTCAGCTAATCGGAACCCATCCTGGGTGTTCGCCACGATGTCAAGCCGGGCCTGAGCGTTTTGCGATGGTGAGTCTGCCAGCAAGAGGCAGTAGGATTGGTGCTCGCCACGACCGACGCGGCCACGGAACTGGTGTAGCTGTGCGAGACCAAAACGATCGGCTCCCTCAATGACCATAACGGTGGCGTTGGGTACATCGATACCGACTTCGACTACTGATGTGGAGACGAGGATGTCCAGTTCGCCGGCTCGGAACTTGGCCATGACGGCTTCCTTTTCAGCGTTCTTTAGCCGGCCATGCATCAGCCCCAACCTCAGGTCCGGGAAGACTTCTTTCTGTAGCCTCTCGTACTCTTCCGTGGCAGCTTTGGCCTCGATCTTCTCCGAAGCCTCGATGAGAGGACAGATGATGAACGCCTGCCGGCCCTTTTCGATCTGCGACCGAACGAACTGGTACGCTCGCTCCCGTTCTCGGGGGAGTACCTTGCGCGTGAGGATAGCTTGCCGGCCAGGTGGAAGCTCATCGATTACCGAGATATCCAGGTCCCCATAAACGGTTAACGCCAGCGTACGCGGAATTGGTGTGGCTGTCATTACCAGGACGTGTGGCGCATAGCCTTTTTGCCGCAAGGCCGCACGCTGCTGGACGCCGAACCGATGCTGTTCGTCGATCACCACAAAGGCCAGGTCTTTGAAGTCGACGCCTTCCTGGATCAGGGCGTGGGTGCCGATGACGATGTCCACTTCGCCGGCTGCAATTTCCTCGTAGATCTTGTCCCGTTCGGACTTGGTGAGACTGCCGGTCAATAGGCGCACCTTGGCTGAGGGTCTTTCAGCCGGCACAACATCAGCGGCAGGTGTCGAAGCCTGGCCATTAGCGGTCGGTCGTTCGTCTTGAGATGCTGCCGGCTCGCCGGAAAGCGAGGCGAGAAGATTGGTTACGTTGCGAAAATGCTGCTCGGCCAGTATCTCCGTTGGCGCCATCAGTGCCGCCTGCGCACCGTTTGCCACAGTCATGAGCATAGCGATGACGGCTACTACTGTCTTGCCAGACCCGACGTCGCCCTGGAGCAGCCGGCTCATCGGCCGCTTGCGCGTTAAATCTTTTAGTATCTCATTGAGTACCCGTCGCTGGGCGCGCGTCAGTCTGAAGGGAAGTACATCCAGGATGGACCGCAGTACATCACCCCGGATTTCCATGGGCCGGCCAGTCTCTTGCTGCCAGATGCGTCGCTGTCGAAGTACGCCGAGCTGGATTAGCAGAAACTCGTCGAAGCTAAGGCGTCGCCGTGCTTCATTCAGTTTGTCCCAGCTCTCGGGAAAGTGGATCTGGCGCAGTGCTTCGTTGATCGGGAGCAGATTTTCTCGCACTCGGACGTGCTCTGGCAGATATTCTTTGACAGAGTCGGTCCACCCCTCGACGACACGATTCATGAGGCGGCGCATCCAGCGCGCGCTGATGCCTTTGGTCAGCGGGTACACGGGGACAAGTCCGGCTGTGTGAATCAGCTTCTTATCCAGTGGTTCCCATTCAGGCGCCTGGAAGGTCAGCCGGCCCAGATACTTCTCTACCTTCCCGCTGAGCACGATCTTGCGGCCAGGTCGCAGTTGGCGGGTGAGATACGGTTGGTTGAACCACGTGGCCTCGATGGTTCCGGTCGCGTCAGAGAAGATGGCGGTCGTGATTGTCTGGCCGCTGCGTGTGCGACGGTTGTTGCACTCCCAGACTGTGCCTACGATGGTCACTTCCTCGCCGTATTCGAGTTGGTTGATCGTTTTGAGGGCGCTGAAGTCGTCGTATCGCCGGGGGAAGAGGTATAGCAGGTCTTCCACCGTCCGGACACCCAGCCGGCCCAACCGTCGTTGGTACGTATCACTGATGCCTTGCAGCTCTTCGACTGGCGTGCTGAGGTCCAGGTCAGTGCGACCTTGCTTGCGCTGCGTGCGGGCGGTCGTTTGAACGCGATCTTGTACCGGTCCCACCGTGGCTGATTCCTCCTTCACAGGAGGCTGTTCTACCGGTGGAGGTGCCGGTTGCGGCTGTGACAGTGGCACATGAGGCGGCCTATCCCCACGATCTTCAAGGCGCTGGGCTTCTGAGGCCGGCGTGTCGTCGGCCGGGGCAAGCTCTTCTCCAACTGCCTGTTCTTCCAGAACATTGAGGTTGTGGAGTTGCTTCAGTGCTTCGCGAATGGTCGATTCCCGACTCTCCACGTCCTTGTTTTCGTATCCCCGCAGTAGCTCGCTGATGATCCGGATCTGGCGTTCTGCACGCGAATCATGTGTGTCCTTTAGAGCTTCCTGTTCCCAGCGTGCAACGAAGCGTCGCAACCCGCCAATGACGGCGCGATCACGAAAACCCATCTTGCGCTCCAGGTTCAGGACCTTGTCAAGTTTCTCGAATACCGGCAACATGCCGATCCTCTCTGACGTTTCTTACCAATTTCGATGAGGTGTGCCGGTGACACACGCAATTCCAAC
>CAYYSH010000073.1:0-6157 GCA_964474265.1 uncultured Anaerolineales bacterium | reverse complement strand
GGCCGGCATGGGTTGCGAGTACGGGGCCGGCCTCCGTGATGGGAATTCGCTCGATGGGATGCAATTCTCCCAGACGTTCTCGTACCCGCGCTGCCAGCTCCGGCGCGGCGGCATGGATGACCGCAACTTCTTCCAAAGGCAACCACTCGCTGGCCATCTGGAGCAGTCGATCGATGGCCCGACGCATGGTCCGGGCGTTCTCCAGTGGCACGACTTCGCCGTTCTCGAAGCCAATCAATGGCTTCACACGCAGCAGGGTACCCATCATGGCCGCCGCCCGTCCGATGCGCCCCCCACGTCGCGCATATTCCAGTGTGTCCAGCGCTGCTGACAGCCGCAACCGGGGGATGGTTTCCCGGATGAGATCGAGAATCTCTTCCACGGCGTGGCCGGCCTGCGCTGCCCGAGCAGCCATGATGGTCAGCCACCCCTCGGCCATAGAAATCTGTGTCGAGTCTACGACCGTGATATTGGCACTGTCGATGTTCGACGCGGCGGCACGTGCTGCGGCCAGCGTACCACTCACTGTCTCCGGGATATGAATTGATATGATTTGGTTAGTCTCCTGGGCCAGGCGCTGGTACACGGCCTCAAACTCCCCAACAGGTGGCTGTGAGGTGGTTGGGAGCTCATCGCTCTCTTTCAATTGCCGATAGAAATCTGCATCGGACAAATCCACTTTGTCTCGATAGGTCTTCCCACCAATGACAACGACAGCCGGCACAACCTCGATCTCAAGCTGCCGACAGATGTCAGGCGGTATGTCTGATATGCTGTCTGTGACGATGCGGACCTTTGACACGATAGCGCACCTGGTGACCTGTATCACTCTGCCGACAGAATGTAATGGTAGTACGGCTGACCGCCGGCGACAACTTCCACATCTTGGGCCGGATATGCCTCTTGAACTCGTTTTCCTACCGCATCAGCCTGCTCAGGACTGACATCTTCCCCATAGAAGATGGTGATGATCTCGTATTGGTCGGCTTCCATGTGGTCGAGCATTTCCAGGACCATATCATCCACGTTGTCATTAGCCGCTACAAGTTGGCCATTTAGCAAGCCGATTACCTCGCCCTCCTGGACCTCCACACCACCGATTTGTACTGAACGAACCGCGCGGGTGACTTCGCCAGTCTGGATGTCGTGCATCGCACGGGTCATGGCCTCGGCGTTCTCATCGAGGCCGGCCTGGTAGTTAAGGGCCAGGAGAGCAGCGATACCCTGCGGGACGGTGTGCGTGGGTACGACCCGCACCTCGCGATCTGCGAGCTTAACAGCTTGTTCTGCTACCAGGAGCACATTTTTGTTGTTGGGCAACAAGATAACCTGATCGCTATTTACCGAGTTGATGGCTTCCAGCAGCTCTTGAGTGCTAGGGTTCATCGTCTGGCCACCGCGAATGATGGCACTGGCACCCATGCTCTTGAAGACGTCCTCAAGACCTGGCCCTGGCACGACAGCAATCACGGCTATGCCGCTGAGTTCTTCGACTGCCACGGTCTCGGCTTCGGGCTTAGCTACCAGAGCATCTTCTTCAGTAAGGCCAAGCCCGATAAAGTGCTCGTGCTGTTCTTGCATGTTGTCGATCTTGATCTTGTGCAACGTCCCGCGTTGTGTGGCGTAGTCCAGAACCTGGCCTGGGCGGAAGGTGTGGATATGAACGCGGATCAGGTACTCGTCGCCGACGATGAGGGCAGAATCGCCCATTTGCAACAGGTCTTGTTTAATCTGTTCGTAGTCAAGGTTTTTCCCCTGGAGCACGAACTCAGTACAGTATCCGTACTCCATCTCGGTGGCGCCGGCCCGGGGAATGTCTGCTACGCGGGCTGGTTCGGTGGGCAGGGAAATCTCCAGGGGTTCACCGCGCATGTATCTGAGCGCTCCCTCAAATATCAATTGCAGCCCGAGACCGCCAGCGTCCACGACGCCGGCTTCGTCGAGGATCTTGAGTAGGCTGGGGGTCCTTTCCACCGCCGCATCTGCGGCCTGGACGACGCGTTCCAACATCACCAGAAGGTCGTCCGTGTTCCGAGCGACGCTCTCAGCCTCATCCGCCACCTCCCGGATGACTGTGAGGATGGTACCTTCCACTGCGTTTGTCACCGCCTTGTAGGCTGTATTGCAACCTTCACGGAGTGCCTGGGCAAATCCATCAGCGGTGAAAGCCTTGGTGTCCGCCAGCGCTCGGGCGAAGCCCCGCAAGATTTGCGACAGGATCACGCCCGAGTTCCCCCGTGCGCCCATAAGGGCTCCCTGGGCAATGGCACGGGCGATTTCCCCGGCGTGGTGCGAAGGATTCGCGGCGATCTCGGCCATAGCCGCCTGCATGGTCAGGAGCATGTTGGTGCCTGTGTCGCCGTCGGGCACTGGGAAGACGTTGAGGGCATTCACCCGTCCAGCATTTTTCTCCAGCCAGGCGGTGCCGGCACTGACCAGGCGCTTCAATTCCTGACCGTCACAGGTGCGCCGGCTGGTGTCCGATCCCACTAACGTTTGCCGCCTGGCTATTCGCTGGTCAACTGTCTCCGCCATGCTCTTTCTCCGTTCATTTTCAACACCGCACTCCAGACGTGTCTCAACTGACTCGCAATCCCTGAACA
This sequence comes from uncultured Anaerolineales bacterium, assembly GCA_964474265.1. Lineage (GTDB taxonomy): Bacteria > Chloroflexota > Anaerolineae > Epilineales > JAANWY01 > CAYYSH01. The sequence continues at coordinate 3,554 of CAYYSH010000073.1, read as the reverse complement.
TGTACGTTGACACTGGCAACGGGGATGCCCAGAGCGTGCTCGACAGCATATTTTACATTGTGCATGATGTTTTGGGCAACTTCGGAAATGCGGGTGCCATATTCCAGAACAACGTACAGGTCAATAACAATCTCATCATCGACCAGGCGAGCCTGGACGCCTCGGCGGTAGTTTTCGCGGCCCAGGATCTCGGCCAGGCCATGGCGCAGGCTCGGTGAGGACATGCCGACGACGCCGTAGCAGGTGAGCACGGCCTGACTGGCCAGTGCTGCTACCGCAGCCGGCGAGATTTCGATTTTACCAAGTTGTGTCTGTTCCCCTGGCATTTTCTTCCCTCTTGCGCAGGTTTGTCAAATCGACAAGCCTGTGGTAATATTAGCCCCCATGTAAAGGGGGTGAAACGATCATATGGCTAAATGTGAAATTTGTGGTAAAGGGCCGCAGTTTGGGCATAACGTCAGCCACTCGATGCGGCACACGAAGCGGCAGTTCAAGCCGAATATTCAAAAGAAGACGATCCGCGTTGCAGGTAAAAAGCGGCGCATTCATATCTGCATGAAGTGCTTGAAGAACCTGGACTACCGGATTGCAACGGGTGCTGTGCAGCTCTAAGGGCCGCACACCCCACGCACTTATCCCCCAGGCCGGCGTTCTCACGGGCGCCGGCTTTTCCATTTCCCTTGCTCCTGCGCGATCGTTCGTCCCACAAGCCCCTGACTTAACCGCGTGCGCAACTGCCCACAGCCGGCTTGTACATCGATCCCGCGCCGGACGCGCAACGTGGTCGGGATGCCGTGCTGCTTCAGCACATTCTGGAACGCGAGGCAGCGGCTGTAGGGCGATGGCCGCATGTCGGAACCGGGTGTTGGATTGAGCGGGATCAGGTTCACGTGGCATAGCATGCGCTGGATCATGCCGGCCAGTTCCTCGGCCTGCTCTGGGAAGTCATTGACATGGTCGATCATCACGTACTCGAAAGTGATGCGTCGCTTCGTGCGCGCCAGGTATTCTCGACAGGCGTCCATCACCTCTTCCAGCGGGTATTGCACGTTGATGGGGACCAGTTGGTTTCGTAACGTGTTGTTGGGAGCGTGGATAGAGACTGCCAGTCTCACTTGAATGCCGGCCTGGGCCAGTTTCCGGATACCAGGGACCAGGCCCACGGTTGAGATTGTCATCCGACGCGCCCCAAGATTGAATCCGTCGCGGTCGTTCAGCGTTTCGACCGTTTGCCAGGTGGCCGGCCAATTGGCCAGGGGTTCACCCATCCCCATGAACACAAGGTTGGTGAGCCTTTTGCCCTCACGCCCCAACTCGCGTGCCAGGTAAATCACCTGCTCGATCACCTCGCCGGCCGACATCTGGCGCAACAGCCCCATCTGTCCTGTTGCACAGAAGACACAGCCCATGGCACAGCCGACTTGAGTCGAGATGCATGCCGTGTGCCGCCCCCGATCGTGGTTGCCAGATTCGTCGAGCGGCTCACCAGCAGTTTCGCTGCGGAAGTCCGGATCGCCTGGGCGGTAGTGCATCAGGACGGCCTCGATACCTTCGCTGTCTTCCAGTTGAAATAGAACCTTGCGGGCCGGCGTTGCCTGTGAGTCCATCTCAGCGACTGGTGAAATGGTGTGGATCACAGCAACATCTTTTAACCGCTGTCGCAGGGTCGTGGGCAAGTTCGTCATCTCGTCGAAGCTGACGGCCAGATGCCGATACAGCCATGCCCAAATCTGGTCTGCCCGGTAACGCGGTTCACCCAAATCCTGCACGAACGCTTCGAGTTCGGCACGTGAGAGATCGAACAGGTGAACCTTCTTGTGCATAGAATCCGTGGAGCCCGACACGACACATCGTAGAAACGTAAAACGTGAAACGTGAGGGCTGCTAGCAGGCGTTGTCACGTTTCACGTTTCACAGGTATGCCGGCTGTTAGCCGGCTTTTGGGTCTGCTGTTCAGTGCGCAAATACCCGGTAGATTGGGCGGTGCAGGCTTAACTTCGCCGGCGTCCGCCTGAGACGACCAACACCAAATACACTAACTGCAACACAGCCTGAGCCAGCGCAGCGACGTATGTCAGTGCTGCTGCGTTAAGAACGCTCTTCGCACCTTTGAGGTCATGCTGGCTCAGCAGGTTGGTTCGCTTCAGCATCTCCAGAGCTCGACTGCTGGCATTGAGCTCTACCGGCAGTGTCACCAGGGTGAATACCACAGCCGCCGAGAACAGAGCGATACCCAACCAGGCCAGCCCGCTCCAGCCGAAGATAATACCGCCGAAGGCCAACCAGATGCCCAACGTGGAGCCCAGGTTTGCCGCCGGCACCAGGCTTGACCGGAAACGCAGCATGGCGTAACCCTGCTTGTCCTGAACTGCGTGGCCTACCTCGTGGGCGACAATGGCCAGTGATGCAATTGAGCGGCCGTTTGCCACGCCCTGGCTCAGTCGCAAAACCTTGCCTCTCGGGTCATAATGGTCAGATAGATCGCCTGGCACGCCCTCGATATCGATCCCGTACAAGCCGTTGGCACTCAGGAGCTCTTGAGCTGCCTGATAGCCGCTGATACCACGCTCGTTCGGGACCTGCGAGTACTTCGTGTATGCACTACGGACCTTCCACTGCGCGTACAGCGCCAGCAGAAGAGCCGGCATCGTCAGTATGAGATATAGTGGATCAAAAAACATCTTCGCCCCTCCCTAACCTTCAGTGTAATCGCGTACAATCTTACCATAGAAGTAAGTTAACAGCAAGTGTTATGTCGTTGATCGCGATCTCAGTGCCAACATGCCCGAAGTTGCTCCAGGTTATCAAAAACCAGGTCTGGCTGGACATTGGCGTTGGCCAGATCGTCGCGCGTTGCCGCGCCGGTGAGCACCAGGATTGTACAGAGGCCGGCCGCCGCTCCGCCCGCAATGTCTGTTTCCAGGCGATCACCGAGCATCGCCGTCTCCTGTGGGCTGGTACCCAGTCGCTTCAGGGCTGTACTGAAAACACCAGGTTCAGGCTTGCCGATGATCCTGGGCTGGACGTCAGTCGCCGCTTCGATGGCTGCCAGAAGCGCGCCGGTGCCAGGCTCCAGCCCTCGTTCTGTTGGCAGAGTACGATCCGGATTGGTGCCGATGAAGCCGGCGCCGGCCCGAATGGCCCGCGTCGCCGTACTGAGTTTGTGGTATGTGATGCCGGTGTCCAGGCCCACGACCACATACTCGGGAGCTTCTGCCGTCAGCACGAACCCTTGCTGCGTCAGGGCCTCAGCCAGCCCATCCATGCCGATCATGTATACTGGCGTACCTGCTTCGGCAATGCCGGCCAGGTACAGTGCCGTTGCAACCGCCGATGTCATGATTCGGTTGGCCGGCACTTCGATCCCCATGCGGCGCAGTTTGTCCACATACTGCGCCACAGTAAGGGTCGAGTTGTTTGTAAGTAATACGTAGGGTGTGTCTTCACGTTGCAGTGTTTGAAGAAAAGATCGCGCTCCGGGGAGGCGGTTCTCGCCGCGATACAGAACCCCGTCCATGTCGATGATGAAGGCTTTGATCGTCTCTTTCAAATTA
>CAYYSH010000072.1:11009-11567 GCA_964474265.1 uncultured Anaerolineales bacterium | reverse complement strand
CAACTGGGGCTCATCAACGAGGTGGGCCGGCAAATCGCGGCCATGCTGCGCGTTCAGGATGTCGCAGAGCGTGTTGTTACGGCGCTGTGTGACGACTTCGGCTATCAATTCGCTGCCGTCCTGTTGTTAGACTCAACGGGCCAGGAGCTGGAGATGGAGGCCATCGCTGGCAGTCCGAGCCAGTCCGTTCGACCTGGTGAATTCCGTCTGCCGGTGACGCGGGGCATCATGGGGCGTTGTGTGCGAACGGGTAGAGTCATGCTGGTCAACGACGTCACCCGGGACCCTGATTATCTGCAGCCGCCGGGGGCTGAAAGGTGGGGCTCGGAGTTGTGCGCGCCGATTAAAGTCGGAGATCAGATTCTTGGCGTCCTCAATGTTGAAAGTGAATTAACCAACGCATTTGACGAAAATGATGTGGTTGTTATCCAGACGCTTGCCAGCCAACTGGGCATTGCCTTGCAGAACGCGCAGCTCTTTCGAGAGCAGCAGGAGCAACTAACGAAGCTTCAAACCCTTGACCAGATTGTCCAGGCGATCAGCAGCAGCCTAAATCTG
>CAYYSH010000072.1:4869-10999 GCA_964474265.1 uncultured Anaerolineales bacterium | reverse complement strand
CGACAGCGCCGCGGTATGGCTGATCAAGGGGGGCAGCTTGAGGGCCCTGGCAGCGCGCCATCGGGGGGGTATCTCGCCTGATATGGGGGTCACTCTGCCGGCGGGCGATCCATTGTTTCAGGAAGTGTGGACGACGGGCCGGCCCCTCGTGCTGGCGGATGCCAGGGCAGACCCGCGTTTCACTGCCGTCGGGGGTACTGACTACGTGCGAGGTTGGGTTTGTGCTCCGTTGATTGTCAAGAATCGCGTCATCGGATGCCTTACGGTGGATAGCCGTGAAGTAGCTGCCTATGATGAAGAAGATGCCCAGGTCATCATGACCTTCGCGCGACATGCCGCAATTGCTTTGGAGAATGCCCAACTGTACGAGCAGACAAAGCAGCAAGTGGAAGCCCTGGAAGCACTCCACAGAATCTCAGTTGATTTGCAGTCTCGTCGCACGATTGAGGATTTGCTGGAGAGTATTGTGCGTTGGGCGAGTGACCTGGTTGGGGCGGTCGGCGGTGGTCTCTTTCTGTACGATCCGGATGCGGACCTACTGACGCTGACCGTCAGTCTGGGGGTTGCTGAAGAGTACCTCGGGCATACGCTGAGACCTGGAGAGGGGTTAGCCGGCCGTGTCATTCAGACGGGTAAACCTATGTGGGTGGATGACTACGCGTCGTGGGAAGGCCGGCCAGATCACCACTTCGGCATTCCCTTCCGGGCGGCAATCTGTGTCCCGCTGAAATATGAGGATCGCATTCTGGGGGTGCTATCACTCGCTGAGCAGAAACCAGGTCGAACATTCAGCGAGGTGGATGCGCAGCTTCTCACGTTGCTCGCAGCCGAGGCCGGCGTGGCGCTGGAGAATGCGCGGCTGTATGAGGAGCTGGAGCGACTGGCGATCCGGGATGGCCTGACCGGCCTATACAATCACCGTCACTTCCATGAATTGCTGAACCAGGAAGTGGGACGAGCCGAACGCTATGGCCATCCGCTGACGTTGCTGGTAATGGACCTGGACGGATTCAAAGGGTACAATGATCGACACGGACATGTGGCCGGCGATGAGGCGTTGCGCGGTATCGCGAATCTCTTGTGCGAAAGCTGTCGCCAGGGCGATTTGATCGCGCGATACGGTGGTGAAGAGTTCGTGATTATCTTGCCAGAAACCTCGGCCGAGGAGGCGACGCACGTCGCAGAACGCATCCGTCAAACGATTGAGCGCAGCACACAGCGCCCTCCGTTTCTCTCCTCACTAACTGCCAGTATCGGGGTGGCTGGCTACCCCGACGACGCACCTACCGCGTCGGATCTGCTGATCGCTGCTGACGGCATGATGTATCAGGCGAAGGCCAGGGGCAAGAACCGCGTCGTCAGTTCCAGAGGCTAGCGATAAGGCGCTAGTTCCCACCAGACGCGGATGCTGGCTTCGCCAGTGGCCTCGAAGTACTCTACCCGGACTTCGTGGAAGCCGGCTGTGAGCTCTACATCGCCCCGGTGGGTCACCGGCCCGGTCTCATACCACTCATCGATGACCAATTGGTCCCCGACCCAGACGCGCACGCCATCGTCGTGCTCAGCAAAGAAACGGTATGTCGCAGATCCGAAGCCACGACGATCTGTCCAGCGCACCGAAAAGTTGTCCGGTCCGATGTCGTCGGGGCTGCCTTTGCCCCAGTCAAAATCAATGTCCGGATCATCACGAACGAATGCCGGCGCGCCCGATAGTGTTCGGTTGTCATAGTACGCACCGCGCCAACCGACGTAGGCATCCAGGTTCTCCCACCAGACATGCACTTCGGCCTTGCCGCCTGCCTCGTAGTACTCGATGCGTATCTCTCGATTGCCGCTTGAGAGATAGATGTCCGCCACATAGTCCATCTCGCCGGTCGAGGTATGCCACTCGTCGATGATTAATTCGTCGTTTACCCAGACGCGCACGCCGTCGTCTGCCTGAGCATGGAAGCGGTGGGTGCCGGCGTCGAACGACACGGTCCGCGTCCAGCGTACAGAGAAGTTGTCTGGCGGAATCTGGGGGGCGGGGCGGTCGTCGCCCCAGTTAAAGTCCACGGCAAGATCGTCTCTTACGAGAGCGGGTTTACCGGACAACGAGCTGTTGTCATAATATGCTGCGCGCCAGTTTGGGTATCGGCCCAGGTATTGCCACATGAACTTGATGGTGGCGTTGCCGCCGGCGTCGAAGTACTCCACACGGATCTCCGTCGGCCCGTCGAGCACTTGCTGGAACTCGTAAGAGGTCGTGGACGTAATCTTCCATTCATCCAAGACCAACTGATCGTCGATGAATACTCGGACGCCGTCATCAACTTCGACGTTGAACCGATACCCGCCGGCCGGAAAGTCGATCTGGCGCGTCCAGCGTACGGAAAAAGCGTCCGCCGGCATGCCTTCCATGGGCGCGCTCTGTCCCCAGTCGAAGTCGATGCTGCTGTCATCTCGAATCCGGACTGGAGACCCCTTAAAATCAACGTTGTCATAGTACTCGCCGCGCCAGCCCTTGAACTTGGGCGTCGGGGTTGCTGTCGGTTGCGGCGGCCGTGTTGGGCTCGGGGGTGGCGGTGGCACAGTTTCCGTAGGACTGACCAGATACAGTCGTGCGACCGCGCGGCGCTGTCCATCGAGGCTTTGGGCGATGATAACCGCGTCCATGCTGGTCAGGCTGGCCGGCACAAAGAGGGTTGCAGAGAAGGTGCCGTCGGCGCGTGCTATGCCCAGGCTGCTCGTCATCTCAGCCTGGTCGATGGTTGGGCCAATTCCAACTTTAATCTCCTCGGCCGGCTGCCAGCCGGCGCCCCGGACTTCAACGAATGCGCCGGGCTCACTCACCTCCGGCACAACGTGGATAGTTGGTCCGGTGCTCGGGCTTGGTGAGGGTGTGAGGGCGGGTTGTGGTGTCTCGGTGGGCGTTGACTCACCGGGGGGTGAAGTGGCTGCCACCAGCGTGCGAATGCCGGCCGGCGTGCGCGTGCGTCGATATGCCTCAACCATGGCGGTGAGCGTGGCTCCTGGTGGTGGTGTTGGCAGGACGATCGTTGCGGTAGCCGGCGTCGGAGGTAATGCCAGCGCTGGCATTGTGGGTGTCGGTTTGGCCCTGAACCTTCCGCAGCCGGCAGATAGCCACAATAGTAAGAGGAGACCAATGGCCAATAGAACACGAGACGGGATACGGAAGGTGGAAAAACGACCACGGACCACAGGCGGCTGGTTGCAGCGCAGAAGGTAGCAGGTTTGCCCGTCTGCTTTCTGCTTCTGGCTTCTCACTTCCCATTCGTTGTGTGTTCCTTTGCCTGTGTTTCGCTCCATGGCCCTCGCTCCGATCTCTCGTCTCCCCCGGGTCCTCTAGGCCCCGGTATCACGGTTGATCAACCAGTTCAGGTAACGGCTTATGATGCGGTCACCGAGAATCCAGCACAGGTGCAGGATTCGCCGGTGGTGAAAAGGGCCGTATGCCAGTTTGGCAAGCCGGGTTTTTAGCGCAAGGTCGCGGCCCAAGGGGCTGTTTAGGACGCGTTGTCGGTAGCCGGCAAAGTGGAAATCTTGATGGGTGAAGGCATGAACCAGTTCTCGAGCCGCGAGGGCGCCGTACATTAGGGCGTGGGAGATCCCTTCGCCGAAAAGGGGGTCTACGCCGGCGGCATCCCCGACCAGGAGCACGCCTGGCACGGCAAAGGTTGCCTTGCGATCAAACCAGCGTTCCGGGTGTCCTTTCAGTTCGTAGTCTGCCAGATGTCGTTGCTGCGCCCGAAGCGCTTCCTGCAGTGCTGTCCGCATATTGCCGCGAAGATTCGTATGGACTCGAGAATCGAAGACGCCTCGGTTCATGAATGCTTGTCCGTTCACAAGGCTGGGGAAGGCCCACACGTAGCCCTGAACACCCTCTGGCACACAATCGAAGTTGAAAACGGCGGTGTGTTCAACGAACTCGGGCGTGGAGCGGGCATCTTCTGGCGTCAGGATTTCCATCAGGCGCGAAATACGACTTGGCGGCCGGTTCAAACCGAGTCTCTGGCGTACTGTGCTGTTCGCACCATCGGCTGCCACGACCGCGCGAGCGGTCAGCGTCCCCTGTGTGGTTTCGATCACCATGCTGGTGTTGTGCCGGCGCACGTCAAGCACACGTACGCCGTCGCACACGCGCAGCCCTCGCTCTCGGGCAACGTTGGCAAGGGCTGCGTCGAATTCATCCCGTCGCACCACGCGAAACAGATTGGGTGATCGAATGGTGAAGGCGCGGCCGGCGTATTGGAACCGGGCTGCATGGATGGGTACCGATGGCACGTTAATGTGCACGTCCAATCCGGCCAGAAATGCGTCGGCCGCCCGCGTGATTCCACCACCGCACAACTTTTCCCTCGGGTATGTCTCTCGCTCCAGAATCAGCGCGCGCTGGGCCAGCCGGCGGTCGATGCGCTCCAGGCTGAGTCCGGTGGACAGGCCAGCCGGCCCTCCTCCGACGATAATTACGTCGTAGTTGTCCATGATTGCCTCACGTGTTTGAGAGCAAGGTTGCAGTCCGACCTCACCCGGTTTACAGGTTGGGCAGAATGAACCAGACCAAGCTGATGAGATCCAGCACGACCAGGCCGGCGATTAGCAGGCCCAATGCTGCCGGCTGGAGACGTCGCGGGACCAGCTCCCGAAATCCCAGGCCGGCGAAAAGCGCGATGGGAACCAGCGCCGGGAACAGATAGCGTCCCTGATGTTGCACGAAGGTGAGGTTATACCACACATATGTGCCGGCGGTCAGGATAATGGACAGAGCCAGTAGGCCCAGAGATGCCCACTGCCGGCGGCTCAGGCGCCCGCGGTTCCGAAGGCCCCGGACGAGGAACAGCAGGAAACCTGCCGCGCCCAAGACGGTGGCGATCAGCAGGCCCGTGTAAATGCGCTGATCCATGAACACACCCATCCAGCCAAAAACACCCCAGAAACTCTTGAAGGTGAAATTCCAGGCTCGACTCCAGTAGGCTTCCCAGCCAACTCTGGCAATCCAGTCTGCTGTTCTGGCCTGCCCAACGACGACCGTATCGTGGCGCTGTCGTCCAAAGATGTCGAAGCCGCCGTAGATAACCGCGTTGCGAACGAACCACCACGCCGACAGGGCAACCGAAATGGCAAACAGGAGGAGCAAGGAACCGAGTCTGGATTTCAGTCTCTGATGTCCATAGATCCACCAGTGCCCCACCTCGGCCGCCACCAGGATGGCAGCCGAGGGATACACCGTGCCTTTGGTGAGCAGTCCGAGGCCGTATAGAATACCACCGCTGATCGCGAACGCGCGAGTGCCAAGGCGGCCGTGCAGTCTGAGCAAGCTCACCATCAGGATGCCGGCGATGATCACCTCGGCCAGGGTGTCGTTGTTGATGCCTGCGCTGATGGCGATGTGCATCGGGATGAACGCCACAACGACGGTTGTCACCAGGGCCAGCAACTCGTCGTCACCAAAGATCACCTTGACCAACTGGTATGTGAGGTACAGGAGCACAGCGCCGGCAGCCACCGAGATGAGCCGTAGTGCAACGACCTGGGTTGCCACTGGCAGGCCGGCGGTGGCAATGAAGAGTGGAGCTGCCAGCAGGTAGTACAGCGGTGGTTGCCACGCCTCATAGTCGATGTTGTCAATCGGCATGGAGGGTGGAAACTTCTCGCGCTTGATCTCCTCCAGGTACTCGGCTGGGTAATCGCCGGGTTCCAGGACCGGCAGCCGGCCTGTGCTGACCAAATCGGCGATGTAGTTGTAGTGAGCCGGCTCGTCGGGTATCTGCCAGGTCGGTGTGTACACCGCATATGCAATGCCCAGGGCGATGTAGAGCGCAATGACCAGTGTCAGCAGTGGGTGCGCAGTGCGACTCATACCTGGAATTTTACCCGACCTGGGAGAAAAAGTGAACTCGACCGAAATAAGAGCCTATCCGAAACGAGCTCTCGCCGGTCTCTGACCGCGCCAGGAGGGACGGTCGGAGGCCGGCCAGAAAATAGCGCTCTGGTCGGTCTCCTGACCGCGCCAGATGCCTATTCTCATCCATGATTCTGGCCGGTGGGGCTGGTTATGGTGGCTGGTGTCAGGCCGGCAAAACTTCGAACCGCTCCCGCAGAATCTCCTCCAATGTTGGCTGTCCAATGA
>CAYYSH010000072.1:0-4859 GCA_964474265.1 uncultured Anaerolineales bacterium | reverse complement strand
TGAGCCGGCCCAGGTCGATCGGGGTGGCAACGATCACCCGCTCGGCCGGTGTGGCCCGGATCGTCGCTTCGAGCTCGCGGATTTGCTGGTCGCTGTAGCCCATGGCCGGCAGCACCGGCCCTGTTTCGGGGTATTCTGCGAAGGTCTCCGCAATGGAGCCAACAGCGTACGGTCGAGGGTCAACGATCTCGGCAGCCCCATATCGGCGCGCGGCCACGACGCCGGCGCCGTATTGCATCCCCCCGTGTGTCAGTGTTGGACCGTCCTCTATCACCAGCACCGAGCTTCCTCGGATTGGTTCTGGGTTGTCAACCGAGATCGGAGATGCCGCTTCGACGACGATTGCGCCAGGGTTGACTTCGTGGATGTTACGGCGGACGGTCTCGATGCCCTCGGGTGGGGCAGTATCTATCTTGTTAATCACCACTACATCGGCGAGGCGTAGCGTAGTCTCCCCCGGGTGATAGCCGATTTCGTGGCCCGGACGATGTGGATCAACGACCGTGATGAGCAGGTCAGGCTGGAAGAAGGGGAAATCATTGTTACCGCCGTCCCACAAGATGATGTCCGCTTCTGACTCGGCCTGGTGGAGGATTTTTTCGTAGTCTACGCCGGCATACACCACTGTGCCTCGGGCAAGATGCGGCTCGTACTCCTCTCGTTCTTCGATGGTGATCCGGTAGCGTGTCAGGTCGTCGTAGGTCTCAAACCGCTGCACGGCCATGGCCGAAAGATCGCCGTAGGGCATTGGATGACGGACGACCACGACCCGGTGGCCAAGCTGGCGCAGCACGCCGGCCACGTGGCGGCTGGTCTGGCTCTTGCCCGAGCCGGTGCGCACAGCACACACGGCAACGACTGGCCGCCGGCTCTTCAGCATGGTGTGGTGGGGGCCGAGCAGCCGGAAGTCAGCGCCGGCTGCCAGGACCCGGCTGGCCTCGTGCATTACGTACAGGTGTGAGACGTCACTGTAAGAAAAGACTGCCTGATCGATGCGTTCTCTCCGAATGAGTTCCGTCAGCTCTGATTCGGGGAGGATGGGGATACCGTCCGGGTAGAGGTCGCCGGCCAGATCGGCGGGGTACTGGCGGCCGGCGATGTTTGGTATCTGGGTGGCTGTGAATGCCACGACTTCGTAGTGTGGATTATCGCGGAAGTAGACGTTAAAATTGTGAAAATCGCGCCCCGCTGCGCCCATGATGACAACTCTGTCACGTGCCATTTGTCTACCGGACTCCTCTCGTACGCCAGGTGGAATTCCGCCGTCTCGAGTGCGACGCTCAGTATGGGCGGCTAGGACCTCCGACCTGGAACTATCATGTAGTGTGTTAAGCGAATCTCGCTAACAGGATACCAAATTCGTAGAGCAGGATCATTGGTCCCATGACCAGCAACATGGTGAAGGGATCGGTGGTCGGCGTCAGAACAGCGGCCACCGCTGCAGCCACGACGACCGCGAAGCGCCGGCCCCGAGCAAGACGTTGGGGGGTGACCACTCCCACCTTTGACAGGAAGAAGATCACCAAAGGTGTCTCGAAGATAAGACCCGTGATGATGAGGAAACGAACTACGAAGGAGACATAGTAGTCGAGGCGCCATTGTTGGACAACCAGGTCGGAAAGGAAACCCTGAAGAATCGGCAGGCCGAAGGGCAAGATCACAAAGTACGCGAAGAGCAATCCCAACACGAACAGCGCGCCGGCCAGCGGTGCCACGAAATAGAGCCAGCGTCGCTCCTGGCGTGTCAGGCCTGGCACAACGAAGGCTATGAACTGATAAACGATGATCGGCATGGCGAAGGCCAGGCCGCACATGATCGAGACTTTGAAGTAGACGACATACGTTTCAGTGGGCGTAAATGCCTGTAGAGGTGCTTCGCCAGGCAGCAGAGACCTGAATGCCTCCAGCACCTGTTTGGCGAAGATGAGGCTGAAGGCAGTCGTGATGGCCAGAGCGATCACGGACTTGATAAGCCGTTGACGAAGCTCCTCAAGATGTTCTATGAGGGTCATCCGGACTTCGTCGTCCGGCTCTGGCTCGGGGGCCGGCGCTGGTTCACGTGCTGGCGGCGGGGGCGGGGGTGCCGGCGGCTTCACAGCGGTGACAGACGTCACGACCCCCCCACCGTCGACGGTGACCTGGACTTGCCGGCCAACGTCGATCTCCGGCTCTACATTGGCCGCAGACGCAAGACGGTAGGTATCACCGTCGATGGTGATAGATTCACCAGGGATGAGTTCTTCGACGGTGCCCGTCAGGATTGTGCCATCTGCACCTGCATCATTCACCTTTGTCAGCCGGCTTCTCCTGCTTAGTGGGTTGTGCCTCGCCGCGTGCTGCGCGTTCTGTGGCTTCTATTTCGCGAGAAAGCTCCTGCGTGATTTCGCTCGAGGCTTCACGGAACTCGCGAATCGATTTACCCAGTGCCTGCCCAATCTCGGGCAGCCGGCCCGGTCCAAACACGATGAGTGCGATGATCAGGACCAGAATCACCTCAGCAGGACCCAGACCAAACATCTTATCCTTTCCTTTCTCTGTTTTATCCCATCGAACCCTTCACATCAGCTCGCGGACCGTCCTCTGGCTGCCTCAACGTGTTTGACAGGGGTGTTTCAGCCACACTTGAACGGTGTTGCATTTTTATAACTCGTTCCGTCGCGATACGTAGGCTCCCAGGGCACCATTCACAAATCGACGCGAACTATCACTGCCAAAGGTCTTGGCCAATTCAACGGCTTCATTGATTACGACTTTGACCGGAGCATCCCCTTCCCGTAATTCGAACAGTGCCATTCTAAGAATGTTGCGGTCGATGACCGCCATCTGTTCCACTGGCCATTCCGTGGCGATCTGTTCAATAATCCTGTCGAGCTCCGGTTGCGAGTCTAGGACGCCCCGGACAATCCCGTGTGCGAACGTGACAGCGCCTTCCGGGAGGTCTGGGTAGTCCTCGAGTCGCTGCTCGAAAACATTTGCCGGATTGTGGGTTGTGACATCGACTTCGTACAGCACCTGGAGAGCCAGTTGCCGTGCAAGTCGTCGGGCCTTCATTCCGTTACTCCCCTGTCACCCGGCAACATCACGTCCTGGATGTAAACATTCACTTCGGTGACAGACATGCCCACCATTTCGCGGATGGCCCGACTGATTGCCGTTTGGATTTGTTGGCCGAGGGTGAGCATGTTTGCATCGTGCTCGGCAATCACATGTAACTCTACAGATACAGAGTTGCCATCTACTTCGACTTTTACACCCCCGTTACTGGCGCCTCGTTTGAAGACGCGGTTGACTCCATCCATGATGTGGGTGTCGAGACGGGCAACCCCTGGTACCTTTAGTGCTGTGAGCCGGGCGATGGTAACCAATACCTCAGGGGCAATTGTGACCTTGCCCAACTGCTTCTCCATCGGACCTCTCTCGCGTTCTCAGATGACCATGCCACCGTCTACGCGTAGGACCTGGCCCGTGATGAAGCTTGCTTCATCTGAGGCCAGGAATGCGACGACGTTAGCCACATCTTCGACTGTGCCAAGCCGGCCCAACGGTGTGAGCTGAACAGCCTGCTGGATCAGATCCTCGGGCAGGTCGGCTGTCAAGTCCGTCGGGACGTAGCCGGGTGCAACTGCGTTGGCCGTGATGTTGCGAGCACCCAGCTCCTTGGCAACGCTCTTTGTGAAGCCGATGAGGCCGGCCTTAGCTGCCGCATAGTTGGCCTGGCCTGGATTGCCGGCCACGCCGGCCACCGATGTGATGTTAATGATTCGGCCACTCCGCTGTTTCATCATCGGGCGGATGGCCGCCTTAGTAACATTATAAGCACCTTTTAGGTTCGTGTCCAGTACCAGGTCCCAGTCGGCCTCTTTCATCAGCGCTAGCAGGTTATCACGGGTTGTGCCGGCATTGTTGACCAGGATGTCGAGCCGGCCAAACTCATCGAGGGCTGTCTTGACCATGCGTTTGGCATCCTCAGGGTCTCGAACGTCACCCTGAACAGCGATGGCCTGACCTCCGCCGGCACGAATGCCTTCGACTACTTCATCCGCAGCGGCCTTATTTGCGTTGTAGTTCACAACCACGCTGGCGCCCTGGTCGGCCAGTTTCTCTGCAATGGCACGACCTATACCCCGGGAGCCGCCGGTCACTAATGCCACTTTACCTGTAAGATCAATCATTAACCCGCTCCTGTTGTTCCTCCCTGTCTTGGGAGTTGTTGTTCTGTCTGAATATTGATGATGTCTGCCGGCACGCCTACGTTCACGCGCTTGACATTCCGGTCGATGCGTCGGATGAGGCCGGCCAGTACATCCCCAGAACCAATTTCCACAAAGGTGGTTACACCCTGTTCCACCATATAGCGCACCGAGTCAACCCAGCGTACGGGCGATGTGAGTTGTTGAACCAGTTCTTCCTGAATGGCCGGGACGCTCTCAAGTGGCCGTGCGGTGATGTTACTGATGACCGGCACCGTTGGCATCTTGATCGGGGTCATTTTCACCGCCTCAGCGAATTCGTCCACAATCGGGGTCATCAGCGCCGAGTGGGCGGCAATCGAAACCGCTAACCGAATCACGCGTCTGGCGCCGGCCTGGCGGGCCAGGTCCATCGCTTTCTCAATGCCGTCAAGGGTCCCAGAGATTACAATCTGGCCAGGTGCATTGTCGTTGGCCACCTGGATGCCCCCGGCCTGCCGGCAAATGTCAGTCACAGTTGGCTCGTCCAGCCCCAGGACAGCAGCCATGCCGCCGGGGTTGCGCTCGCCGGCAGCTTTCATTAGTCGGCCACGCTCCCGCACAAGCCGCAGCCCGTCTACAAACGTCAGAGCGTCGGCAGCAACTAGAGCGCTGTACTCACCCATGCTA
>CAYYSH010000071.1:0-11827 GCA_964474265.1 uncultured Anaerolineales bacterium | reverse complement strand
ATGCGCCCCTCGTCGTGGATCAACTCCTGCAGATAGGGGAAGAACGTCTCAATGGCAGCCCGACGGGTGGCCGGCGCCTCTCCCAACACATCGAATTCATCGATGAGGAACAAAAGTTGGCGCTTGCCAAGCACCTGATATGCCTGCGGCAGGAACTGATCCTGGAAGTAGGTCTCGTCCCGGAAACTGGCCTGTCTCGGCCGCGGCAGATCCAGCTTCTTCGCGACCTCGCGAGCCAGGCCGTAGAGGACCTCGCTCAGCGTTTGCTGGGCGCGCCCCTGTAGATCGAAGTAGATCGGTTCGAAGCCGGGCGGAATGTGATGTGGCCGGCTCAGTTGGTACAGCAGCGAGGTCTTGCCGATGCGCCGCTGGCCATACAGGACAATGACTCGCTGATAGGGTGAGGCGAGCGTGTTATGGACAAACCGCAGAATATCGGTGCGACCGTAGAAACCATTTTCCCCCGTCAGCGGGGTGATGATGTAGGGATTTTCTCCACGCAATGCCTTATCTCACCAGCAGAGTGCTGCCCTGATTGAATGGGTCTTGAATAGTCGGGGCCGGCGGTGCCCGTGGGACGTGCTTCGCTCGCCGAAAAATGACCAACGACGAACGAGGGGCCAGGTCGTTCGTCGTCCATTGGGCAGAGCGTTTTCTCCGTCCCTTGAGCGCCGACCTTGAGAGTCAAGGATGACCGGAGACCTCCAGACTATACTATCACATTTAACGTTTTAACGCAAACCGATGTCAGACTTGTCAGCATTGGTTTTGAGCTGTACCCGGCAATCGTTGGGCAATCAGTGACTTCTCGTCTGACATTACACACATGTCTGGTGCAGAATTAAGCGACACCGCCGACCCTGCCCACCAGTCCGAGGACGCCCATAAACCTGGGCTCAGGGTTCTCCGCGGGCCGTTGTTATGGGTGGCGTGGATTTGATCCAGCTACGATGGGGGCCCGGGCAAGGGCTCTGGTCAATCCGCGCCGCACCCGTGAACAGATTGCGCGAGGTGCTGGGCCGGCCCGCAGAATGTCAGACATGTCAGCATTGGCAAACATTGGTCAGGGTTTTGGCAAGCTATGGACAAGATTTCGCGCCCGATATGTGCTATAATGGCGGCGGTGACAGGTTGGTGACAGATTCGCTTTAGAATCTAGCTGACTGAACGTGGGTTTTCTAGCGCGATGCCCTGCCTGCAGCATGCCTGCCAGGTGGCATGGTGGCAAGACGTAACACTCATCGACACGCTTCGTAGTCACAAACCGAATTAGTGATTGCTATGCGGTGCCAGGCTCTCGGCCCTGCCCAGTTTGTTCCGGAGGTGCGCTGGCCTTTGTTTTCTCTGTTCAATACGAAGTACCTCGTGTCTTAGTGTTACGGTATGCTGCATACTCGGCATCGCTATCTTTTTGCAATGTGGGAGGCACTGTGAAAGTATTGGTCGCGACCCCAGACCTCGCTGTGTTTGACGCGTTTCAGGGCGTGGACGGCGTCGATTACAAAGAGGCTCTTTTCACCGGCGGTTTGTACGAAGAGCTGCCCGGGGCTCAACTCGTCATTGTCGATTTCGACAAACTCGTGCCTCACCCGTACAGCGTCGAAATGGTCCGGGACCTGTTGGAAAATGCTGAGGTCCCATATGTTTCCAGCGATGATTTTCTGGAAGAACCGGACCGCTGGATTATGGAGGCACGTCGCGTTCGGGGTGAAATCACGGGCCTGCCGTCAAAACGCTCTATCGCCTTTACCTCCTATTCCGGTGGAACTGGCAAGACAGTCCTATCCGTGGATACGGCGCTGCACTTCGCTCGACGGACCAGGCTGCCGGTCTTGTTAACAGAGTTCACTTATGGTGAATCGGCGATTGCTGCACTCATCGGCAAAGATGTCCCGCATCTCTTTGATCTCTCGACTCAGCCCGACATGGAGCCGGCAACGTGGAAGGGCGTCACGGTAGTTCCCATGGATTACGAGAACTGCCGCGACCTGTCGGTCCAGCTCATTGCCAAGTACTTCAAGGAGCTATTTGCCAAGCACGTCCTGACTGTGGCCGACGTCCAGTATCCCCATGCGTTGCTGAGCGCTATTCACGACGACGTTGATCAGTGGTACATTGTGACCACGCCCCGACCTGACGCTGTCGAAAACGCACGCAAGTTGAAGGACGAGCTCGGACGGCGCGCCGGCATCGTCCTGAATCAGAAAGGCACCCTGGACAGCATTGCCTTAAGCGGCATTGAGCGTGTCCTGGATCTCCCCAACGTGGGCCAGGCCGATCGCTTTGAAGGCAAGCTGGGCAAGATGATCCTCGCCCATACCTACGGCGAGCAGAACTGGAGGCAATATGAACCGAACTTTGTTACTCGGCTTAGCCGTGCTGTTGGGTTTAGCCGGAATAGCCATTAGCGTTCGAGACATCCTGGTTCAGCCACCGCCACCGCCACCGCGCACCATTGCGGTAGCCAAGGAAGACATCCCGACCTACACGCGCATCGAGCCAGACATGCTCGAGCAGATCACGGTGGAGGCCGACGACCCTCAGGCGAAATTCGCCTACAATTTTGATGAGGCCGTTGGCATGATGAGCACTGAACCCATCAAGGCCGGCCAGCCCATAGGCCGCGGTGAGGCCAAACCGGTCGAAGAAGTTCGCTTCGTGGAAGATCTCGGCCTGGAAATCACCAGCTTCTCCGGCCGATTCGATGAGATGGTCGGCGGACAGTTGAAACCGGGTGCGAAGATCAACATCTATGGATACCGCGAAGGCCAGGGGCGGGACGATCCCGGTGATGTCGTGCTGATTGCCCACGACGTTTGGGTGGTGGACGTGCGCGCCTCGTCGGGCGAGGCTGCCGGCGAGCCCCCACCCACACCGAGCACTGGGGCCAGCGGTGGTTTACTTGGCGGGCCTGTTCTCACCGGTCGTGGTGAGGCGCCGGCAAGCATTGTGACCGTCGCCGCCGAACCAGAGGTAGTCTGGCACATCATCGAATCTCTTGGTGCACATCGCTATCAGGCGTGGGTCACACTGGCCGGCCAGCAGACCTTTGCACCGACGCCGACGCCATCACCCACGATATACGTCCAACCAACGTATACGCCGTTGCCGACATACACACCATTCCCTACGCCGGTAAGCAAGGCACCCGAGTCTGGGCCATCCACTCAGACCACGCCGGCACCCCCAGCAGGGGCAGAGCCGACACCAGAGGGACTGCCCACAACTGGCGGAACGTTATCAGGGAACTAGACGATGCTCGTAGTAATCAACGGAGCAGGTCAAGATGCTTGAAACTTTTCGCGACACATACGTTCGCGACGGGTATGACTACAACGAGCTCGTCACGAAGGTCCAGGACTATCTGATCGAGAACGAGGTCTTCGTACCTCGGTGGCAGCGCGAGCCGCCCGAAGAGGAAACGCTCGCCTTCCACGCCAACGTACTACGCGCGCTGAAGGCCCTGGGCTTCTACATCGCTGAAGAAGATCGCCAGGCCGTCGCCCGGGAAGTGGCCAAACGAATCATCGGCATGGGTGTTTTGCAGCCCTTCCTGGAAACCGAAGGTGTAGAAGAAATCATCGTACGCAATGGCTTCGTGCAAACGGAGCGCGAAGGCCAGATTCAGGATGAAGGGTATCTGGCCTCCGACGAATACTTCTACCGGCTGGCCCGCCGTATCGCGGACCTGGAGGGCAAGGAACTGGGCGCTGAAGAGCCCCAGATCAAACTTGGTCTACCTGACGGATCGCGCCTCACGGCGACCATCCCGCCACTGTCCCGTGAGGGAACAGCCATCAACATCCGCCGGTTCTCCATCAAGAAGCTGACCTTCGATGACCTCATCGCACGCGACGCCTGCGATGAGGAAACGGCGGAGTTTCTGGCAAGAGTGGCCCGTTCCATGAGAGCCAGTGTCGTGTTCTCGGGCCGGCCTGGCGCCGGCAAGACCACGTTCCTCAACGCCTTCTCGCAGTACATCCCGCCGCACGCTCAGGTCTCGTGTGTGGAAACCTTCCACGAGCTTCAGCTTGCCGTTCCACACCTGCATCACCTGGTGGTGGAGGAAAGCGAAGTGGCCATGAGCGATGCCATCAATACGACAATCCTGCGAATGCGACCCGACATCCTGGTGATTGGTGAGGTGGTCGCTGCTGAGGCGGTGCAGTACATCATGGCGCTCAACCTGGGTATCGTGACACACACCACGACCCACTCCCACAGCGCCATATTGGCCCTGAAGCGACTGGAGACTCTGTCTCGCCGCTCGGACATTCCATTGCTAGAGCGGCGCGAGATCATCGGATCCGGTTTGAGCTTTGTGGTTCACCTGGCGAAGGAATATGATCCTGAAACAGATAGCTACCGCCGCTATCTGCAGGAACTCATGGCCATCGAAGGGGTTGAGAACGAACGCTATGTGACCCGCGTGTTGAAGCGTTGGGACCCGGACACTGGAAGCTACACACCCTTTGAGGAGGATCCGGAGCGATGGCTCAAGCACTAACGCTCGGCGCCTCACTGCTGATTCTCGGCTACCTGGTGGTGGATGAGGTCCTGTTTCGGGCACGTCCAGCGCTCCGCCGGCGAGGCTTCATTCGGTTACCGCGCTACGCGCGCCTGGGTTGGAAGGCCTACATTCCCATCCCAATTGCGCTGTTCCTCGCGTGGCGGTTTTGGACGATGCCACCTATCGTCAGCGTGTATGTGCTGATTGTTGGCGGATTGACAACACTGTATCTGGCAGAGAAAGCCAGCCTGAGTGAACGCGTGTTGCTAGACCGACAGGTAACTGATCTGGCACGGGCTTTCCAGGGAATTTACCAACTGAAACCATCTGTCTTCTCAGCGCTAGAGGATGCAGCGCGCAAGGTGGATGATCCATTGCGGTTCCACGTGATGCGAGCTGTCCAGACGTTCTTCGTAACGGGTCAGCCAAAACGGGCCTTCCAGGAGTTACACGCTCGCGTCGAGAACCCGTATCTGGACCAGTTCCTTTACATTTTGGACCGCGCAGAGACATCTCGTCGAGATGAAATCTTGCGGACCCTTGGCCGGCTCATCCTACGCCTGGAGCGGCAGGAAGAACTCCGGTCCGAGACGGAGGTTAACCTGGCTGTGATCGGCGGGCAGACCCTGTTTATCCAGATACTCAGCCTGTTACTCATCGGTGTGATCGCGCTGACGCCCCTGAGAGACGCATACGTCAACTCCATACGTGGACAATTGTTGTTCGTGACATTAGCTACCGTCGGGGTTGTAACATCTTGGGTGATTGACCGCAAGACAGCAGAACTCAAGGAGCGTGTACTGTAATGGGTGTCGGGTTTGGGCTTCTGTTGGTAGCAATAGCGATCTTGCTTGTGCTGGGTGATGACCTGGCGTACTGGCTGCGGCGGGTCTGGCGCTTCCAGAGCGAGCGCTACTCGTTTCTGCGAAATCTGAAGCGTGGCCGGCTGTGGCAACGGTTCCGCCAGCGGGACCACTTCACCACAGACCTGGTAACGCTCCGCGATTTCGTGCTTACGCTCCAACTGGCGACTTCGTTGGAGGACACCCTGGCCGGCGCCCTGACACGAGCAGCCGACTACATGGGAGACCGAGGCGTGTTCGGCCAGCGACTGATCACCCAGGTGCGTAGCCGGCTCACCATCTCGCCTGAAGCGGTCATCCAGGGACTGGCTGACGATTTCGACTCCGACGAACTGCGCGAGGTGATGGAACGTCTCGACCTGGCCCGCGATAGCGGTATCTCATATGCCGACGCGTTGGCCGTCAGTGTTGAAGACATCGAAAACACCATCCGGCGCAAGATCGAAAAGGATATCCAGCGTGCGCCGTTGATCCTGACCATTCCGATGGTGGCCGGCGTCTTCTTCGCAGCGCTGCTACTGGCAATGTACCCGATCGTTGCGTCGCTGATTAGCAACCTGTCAACCGGCCCGTAGGGAAAGTCCGAAGTCCCTAACGCGAACAGGTATCGGAGAGTTCGGACTTTTCGTGCGGACTAGAAAACTCACCGCGAAAGGAGGTGAATCTGCATGGTGCAAGAGATCAAGCGCTTCATCTACGACGACTCTGGTCCCGAGTTGATCGAGTGGGCAGTTGTGACGATTATCCTGCTGCTGGCGACGATCGTCATTCTTGGGGCGATCCGAGGCGCACTGGCAGATATCTACCGGAACATCTTGGCGTATCTGCAAAGTGACGACCTGACGCAAGCGGAGCAGCCCTGACGACGGCAGAAGGGGCTAGGCACCCGTCTGACAAGGCGTGCAGTCGCAACGCTAGACTGTGCTTCAGTCGCTTGAAAGCGATTGCGCCGGCACGACCCATCAGATAGGCGCTGAAAAACACCCGCAACGCCCCCCGAAGGCATGCGGCACTGCCACCGCTACGGATGGTACGCGCTGCCGCTTGTTCGTCAACGACGGTGGACAGTTTCGGGGGCGTGACTCGTCAGGTCACGTCCCCGCGTCACCCCTTACAAACACAATGGAGCATTGTATGCCTGACGAATTTCGACGGTTTATAGCCGATGATTCCGGGCCCGAACTGGTGGAATGGGCCGTCGTAACGGTTATTCTCCTGGCAGCCACATTTGTGATCCTGGTTGCAATCGGAGGTGCCTTGAAAGCGCGCTTCCTGAGCATCCTGTGTGAACTGGCGCCGGGCAATGGCCTATGCTAGTCCCGGGCATTGTCGAGGGGCTGCTCCCAGATCTCACGCAGGGACTGACCCCCCAGCTTAATTTAGCACCAGAAGCTATTGCGCTCCGAGTTGGGTTGAGCGCCTGGCTGATCGCCATTGCCGTGTGGGATGTGCGGACCGCGCGAATTCCAAACTGGCTGACATTTCCCGTGATGTTGGCCGCCGGCGCGTGGCGCCTGTACCACCACGTCTGGCTTATCCTGCCCATCTGGGTGTTAATCTACATGATCTGGAAAGTCAACATTGTCGGTGGTGGGGATGCCAAGCTCTTGATGGGCCTTTTCGCTCTGTTCCCGACCTACGAGTTCGCATTCTTGTTCGCAGTTGTGGTTCTGGTGGTATCGCTGCCGTTGCTGTATCGCAAGCACTGGTGGCGCCGGCCGGCTCAGATGGCCCAGGGCGTCGCTCAGCGCATCAGCTCCGGGCAGATATTTCCCACCCATGAAGAATTGCAAACCGAGGGACAGCAATACGCCTGGACGTTCTGTCTGCCGGGGCTCATCTACCTGTGGTGGCTCTGGTGAACGGCTATTTGCAAAGCACTAATTGGCTGTTGGGTATAGACTGGAGAAATGGTATCCATGGACGAGGTGCAGAGACTTTTTAATGAGCAAACACAAGAGACAGGGGAAAAGATTCATCCCCTATTCTCAATAGTCCATTTTCCAGACCACAATCTCCGGTCCCTGATCTCTAGTCTCTACCAGGATCGACGTGGCTCGGTAGCCGTACAGACATTTTTATTGCTGCCCATCTTCGTACTGGTTGTGTTTGGCGGCTACGAAATACTCAGGGCCATGTCAATCAAGCAAGCACTGCACAATGGCACCTACCAGGCAGTGCGCTATCTATCGCTCAACCCGATTATCTCATCCGGCAGTGGTCCGTGGCAGGATGTCGCGGAGACCCTTATCGTACAAGAGCTGGCAGCCGCCACTGGCGATGAAGCGGAAGCACGCCGCCTGCTTCAAATTCGAGTGCCAGAGATCCCGAGGCATGTGCCTCCATGGTGCGGTGATACTTTTCGAGTCGAAGCGACTTATACCTGGCAATTTGACGTTCCTTTTGCTAATCGCTTCAACATCACGTTTCGGGAAAGGCGCGACGGTAGAATCATATGCAGCTAGTTAACCTGAGTTCGCTCTGCAGAGATGAGCGTGGCAATACCATCATCCAGTTCGTCCTGATCTTGCCGATCTTCATCATCCTTGTGTTTGGCTCGTACGAGATCTGGAAACTCGTTCACATCAAGCAGACGCTGGAAGCGGCCACGATTCAGGCAGCACGCTATCTGTCAGTCGAAGGACGTTATCTGGATACGTTCCCCGAAGACTGGGAAGGCCGTGCCTGGAACATCATCGCTGAAGAACTCGCCAATGAGGCAATCTTACAAGACGACCTTGGGGCCATTGAATTGCGAGTCTCTGTGGAGAGCCGGGTCGGTGGTCACATTTCGGGGCCAGAATGCCCCGGAGAGGAGTCCAGGCGAGCCTCACGAGCAAGAAGGCGAGCCGAATTGGCCCAGTTTGTTGTCCGCAGCCAGCTCACAGTCCCGTCGCCGGTGCGCATCCCGCTGGTAGTGACGGCTGACAATCTAACACTGTGGGAGAGTCAATGGCACTACCTGGAATGCGGTCCGAATGTAATACCAACGCCAATACCATGACCGGAGTGCAAGTGAAAGGGAAACGGAAGATGGTATTTCGAGGATGGAAGATAGACAATGGAATACGAGGGGAAAACTTCTCGCATAACCGTCTGCTCTCCTTTCTCCGTCCTCCGTCGTCCCCGTTCTTCCAGGATCGACGCGGCACCTCGCTGGTTACCTACTCGTTGGTACTGCCGATGTTCCTCATGCTGATTTTCGGAGCAGCAACCGTGTGGCAGGTCATTTCAGTGAAGCAATCCATGGACGCTGCGACATACGAGGCAGCACGCTATCTGTCCCGAGAAGGCCGGCGCATTGCCGCCAGAGCTCTCCCCTACTACGATGCCGATGCCTGGGCGCGCACAGCCCACGAAGAAATCGATGAGTGGCTGCGCGAACAGATTCGCCGCAACCCGTTCGTCGATCAGAGCGACGATATCCAGATTGAGATCGTACCTCCTGTCGACGTAGAGTGCAACCCCTGGGGCGCCTACATCATGAACACCAGCCGTGCGCCGGAGAACATCCGGTTCACGGTCACAACCAGGCTTGTATTTAACTCGTCAATTCAGATCCCATTTGTGGGATCGCCTCTGAACTTCACACTGCAAGAGAGTCACAGCGAACTGGTAGAATGCCCTCGCTTCCGCAGTCGCCCACCGGATGAGGGGCCGATCTTCTTCCCCCGAAGCGGGCGCTGACTTAAGTCCCCCAAAAGACAGTACGCCGGCCCAAATGGAGATGGGACCTTGATCAGATCCATCTCCTTTTTGCTTGTTCGTGAGCCTGCCCGGCGTCTCCCCCCACATTTCGGTTCCAGCGGGCCTATCAGCATCCGATTTAATGGCCCCATGAGACCTCACCTTGACCAATACGGCCTTTTAGTGTATCCTTTGCCGTCGGAAAACCGGCAGGGAGACGCGCTTCGCGGCGCCTGCGGAAACAAGGAGGCAAGTAGTGAGTAACGAAGCAGAGCATGAGACCAGCATCATTGCTGATGCACCCATCGAGGCCGACACGAGCCGCGAGGCGACGGGCGCTGAGACCGTCGAGGTAGCGAGTGCCGACATCGACGCTGTGGTGGCCGGCGAAGACACAGTGGGACCGGCCCAACCTGAACCACCGGAAGCTTCGGACACACCCGAAAGCGAGACGGGGGACAGCACCACAGAAACTAAGGCTGAAGAGGTGCCGGCACCCACAGATGCCGAGATAGCGGCCGGAGCCACCTCTGATGTGGAAATGTCGGCTGAAGAACCACAAGCGGCAGTACCCACAGCCAAAGAAGAACCAGCCGGGGAAGAGCCGGCTCCCGAGGAATCAGTTGCAGCCGAACCAGCCAAGGCGGAGAAAGCACCTGAGCCGAAAACCCCGTTGTCGGCGCTAGAGGCCGGCACAGAAGTGACAGGGCGCATTGTCGGCATCGCTGATTTCGGGGCCTTTGTGGACATCGGGGCTGAAACAGACGGCTTGATCCACATTTCCGAGCTGAGCGACGGGCGCGTGAACAAAGTATCCGATGTAGTTTCAATCGGACAGCAGGTCACCGTCTGGATCAAGGACGTCGATGAAGAGAAAGAGCGCATCAGCCTCAGTATGCGGCCCAAGCCCAAATACCGGCTGCGCGACCTCAAGCCAGGCATGGTTGTTGAAGGCACCGTCACTGGCGTTCGGGACTACGGCGTATTCGTGGACATTGGTGCAGAGACGGAAGGCCTGGTTCATGTGTCCGAGATGGCGGAGAGCTTTGTGAGCAAACCCTCGGAACTGGTTGCACCCGGCGATGAGGTCGAGGTTCGTATCAAGAAGGTGGACCGCCGGCGTCGCCGAATCAGCCTCAGCATGAAAGGATTTGGTGCCCCCTCTCCCCCACCGGAACCTCAGCAGCAGGAACCGCTCCCGACGGCCATGGAATTGGCTATGCGGCGAGCACTCGGGGAGTTGGAGGAAGAAATCGAGGAAGCGTCACAAGAGCGAATTGACGTGGAAGAAACCAGCCGGGACGATCTGGGAGACGTCTTTGCTCGAATGCTCCGCGAATATCAAGAAGACACCGAGGAGAGTTGACCATCGTCGGCTGGATTACTGCTGCCTTTGGTGCCCTGGTTGTCGGTGTCGCCACCAGCTCAGTGCTTGATGAGTTGCTGAGCCGGGCGACTCAACTACAGCTTGAGCGCTGGTCCAGAGACAGCCTCGTGCGTACCGCCATTACCGCCATTGTGAGCCTGGTGGCCATGGCATTATGGTTATGGCTCTGGATGACCTACGTCGTCGGCTAAGCCGGCAACACCCGGTCGCGAATAGCGCAGAAGCTCGCCGCCGGCTGGCATAATTGCACCGACGTCCTCCCCAGATCCAGGCCTTGTGCCCGAAGCACTGCATCGATTTTGCACACTGGCAAACCCATAACGTTCGCGGGACAGCCGCTGAGGCGCGCCACGGGCATGAACGTCCCGTGTTGAATCGCGTACGCGCCGGCCTTGTCCAACGGGTCACCGCCGGCTACATAGGCCGCAATCTCGTCCTCGGTGTATGGCCGCATCTCCACTGTGCTCTGCACGACCTCTGTCTGTTCCCTGCCCGAATCGGTCCTGAGGACAGTAAAGGCTGTCATGACCCTGTGCGTCCGTCCCCGCAGGCGACGAAGTATCCTCACGGCATCTGCAATGTCCGCCGGCTTCCCCAGAATCTCACTGTCCAGAACGACCAGGGTGTCGGCGGCCACAACCAGCCCCTGGACTTCAGCCGCCACGACTTGTGCCTTCATGCGCGCCAGCCGCGAAGCCATCTCGTGTGGCTTTTCAGCCGGCAACGGGGTCTCGTCCACATCGGCGGCACGCACGATAAACGGTATGCCCAGCAAAGCGAAAAGCTGACGCCGGCGCGGCGACGCCGACGCGAGGATCACGGGGGTGCGAAGAGGAGAAGGCTTCATCAGCAGGTCACATTTCACGCATCACATTCTCGCGCCACTGTGCCAGTCTCTCAGCAATCTCTCGCTCGTAGCCCTGGTTGCTGGGCTGGTACCAACGCCGGCCCTGAAGCGCCGCCGGCAGGTATTGCTGCGCGATGTGGTGGCCAGGGAAGTCGTGCGGATACTGATACCCTTTGCCGTGCCCCAGGCCCTCAGCGTCCCGACTGGCGTCCTTCAGGTGGTCCGGAACCTCGATTTCGCCTTCTCGCTCCACATCCTCCAATGCTTTGGCAATGGCCAGCACCGAGTTCGACTTCGGGGCCGTTGCCAGGTACAGGGTCGCTTCGGCCAGGTTGAGCCTTGCTTCAGGCATGCCCACGTATTCCACCGCGTGAGCCGCAGCCGTGGCCACGACCAAGGCCATTGGGTCCGCCAGGCCGATGTCTTCTGAGGCGTGGATGACCAGCCGCCGGGCGATGAAGCGTGGGTCCTCGCCGGCATAGATCATCTTGGCCAGCCAGTAGAGGGCGGCATCGGGATCGGAGCCACGAATG
>CAYYSH010000070.1:10823-11927 GCA_964474265.1 uncultured Anaerolineales bacterium | reverse complement strand
GAGTTGGTGTGCTGGTACCAGTCGCCGGCAGCGTCACCGTAGGTGTCGCGGATGCCAGCGGTGTGACACTCGGGGCAAAGGTGGCGGTGAACCAGGGGGTATTTGTGGAAGTCGGGGGCGGAAACGTCGGCCTTGGAGTTCGAGTGGATCGCGGTGTCCCCCGTGGCGGCCGTTCAGTCTCGGTTGGCGGGGGCCGGCCCGTTGACGTCGGTGTGACGCTGTGTACAACTGTGAGGGTTCTTGGCGCAGGCGAGGGCCAGGGGGGTGTGCTCGTCGGTGTGCTGGCATTGGCGTTCGGGCAGGCACAGGCCACAGGCATGGCCGTGGACTGGGCCGCACACACATCCTGATCAACGCTGACAATAAACGACACCTCGCCCTCACTCGCCGGCGGCAGGTCCCCCAGACGCCAGGTGAGTGTCCGGGTATCGGGATTGTACGATCCCCCACCCGACACGGATGATTCGTCCAGGGTCGTACCCGGAGAAACACGATCAATGAGTTGAACTCCCGAATGCACGCGCACGTCCGCGTTGCCATACCGCAGCACATACAACAGCCGGTCTCCCGGGTCTACGTACGGGTGTCCCAACGTGACGAAGTCGGATGCAACGGGGAACTGAACCCTGGGCTGCTCGGCTATGACGTACAACCCGCCAGCCGGCGGGGTCGCAGCGACATGGCCGGCCACGCCGGCTGGCGGCCACTGTGCGGCGAGGATCAGGGAAAATGCAAGCAGTATGTCCAGCAGCAACAGGCACAGAGCCGGCATGGGTCGTGAGAGCTTCTGGGTTACCCGGTATCTGAAGTTATCGGTTTTGGACACGATTACAACGATACGCATTGCGTTTTCGCCAATCTATGGATTTCCTTAATAGTCACTCGTCTGGGGCAGGCGATCTCGTGGCCGGCGCTCAAGGTGTGGGCGTTGACGGCGCAAGCGTGGGGCGCACGGTCCGGGTGGCCGTAGGTTGTGGTGTGTTGGTTGCGGTTGGCGGGAGTGGTGTGGCAGTAGCCGGCGGCGGTGATGTATTCGTGGGAGCCGGCGTGTGGGTCGGCGCAGGTGGCATATTTGTCGCGCTTGCGGTGAGAGTGGGACGTGGT
>CAYYSH010000070.1:2748-10813 GCA_964474265.1 uncultured Anaerolineales bacterium | reverse complement strand
GAGCCAGCGTCAGCGTACGTGGCGGCCGGGTTGCGGTGGGCAGTTGCGTCACACTTGCCAGAACGGTGGGGGACTTGGTGGCCGTTGCCGCCGGCCACAACACCAGCGTACCACCTGCATCTGCTTCGAGTACCTCGCCGGTACGTACGGCCATGGCGCGCTCGCCTCTACGCGCGACAACGGCACCGTCGGCCACCGCCACTCGCGTCATCCCATCCCCAACCTCGACGGTGAGGTCTGTGGCTTCCAGGCGAGGCAATATCCTCAACGTGCGTGTGTCCAATTCCCATGACAGAAGACTGCGCACCGCCAGTCTGACTGTACCGGCGGAGTGATACAACTGACCACGTCCTGCTTCCAGTGAAATATCGACAACTTGTAGGGTGGTGTTTGGACCCAGCTCAACGATGCTGCCATCCACGAGGCGCAACTCCACCTCGGTGTCCGAGCGGGATTGGACGGTATCACCGACGCGAACCAGTGTTTCCTCAATCACCGTTGGAGTCTCTGCCGGCATCAACTTCTTGACCATGAGCCGGCCGGCGACTTGGCGCGTCACAGGTTCGGTTCGAATCGCCGTAGGACGAACCTCCGCCCCTCTCTTGCGCCCGGTGGCAACTCGCGAGGGGGTGTCCGTTGCAGAGCGAAATGGGGCCGGCGTCATAGCTTTTGCCGCTTTCCGCTCGATTGCGGGAGTTACGCGGGATCTAAGCTCTCGTTCAGAGGACTGCCTGGCGACTGAAAGCACCAGTGGCAACATCAGCAGGAAAAAGGAGAGCACAATCGCAGCAATTGTAGCCACGATCCTCGTACGCTCTTTCGCTTTGCCACTATGCTGATTCACAACTCAATGTCGTCCATCGGTCTTCATCCGTTATCTGCAGACAGCCCACTCTGCCCATAAGTAGGATGGAGCACGTACAAACCTCTAGCAAAATGGTTAGAAATCGGGAAGAAAGGCCCAGTCACGAGTCCCCGCCTGACTTTCACCTTCATACCGATTTCTTACCTTGTCCTGACCCGGGTTTAACCACTGTGCATTATCCTGGGTGCGAACGACGAGAGGACCACGCGGAGACCCCAATCGGGCAGGACAGGATACCATGACAAAACATAGCGCGCCCGAGATCGATGCCAGGTTCACGTCTCGAACGGATGAGACAATTCGGCACCAGTTACTGGCCCATGATAACGTAATGCAGCGCGTGACCCAGGGCTTAACGCGTGAAATCGCGCTCGCAGCCCACATCATGCTAGACACCCTGACTTCAGGTGGTAAGGCGGTGTTCTTTGGCAATGGAGGGGGCGCTGCCTGTGCACAGTATTGGGCGAGCATATTGCTCGGCCGGTACAACACTGAACGTCGCGGAGTACCGGGAATCGCGCTCACAGCAGACACGGCTGTCATCACGAATATCGGCAACGATTATGGTTATCATCACATCTTTGCTCGACAGGTGGAAGCGTGGGTCCAGGCCGGCGACGTCGTGGTTGGCATCTGTGCCAATGGTCTCGCCACAAACGTGTTGGCCGGCGTGCGCATGGCCCAGAAAGCCGGCGCCCGAACCATCGGCCTGAGCGGCGGCGACGGCGGACAGTTGGCCGCGATGGTTGATCAGGCCATCGTGGTGCCATCCACAGAAACGCCGCGCATACATGAAGCGCACGTCGTCATTGCTCACGTGGTGTGTCGATTGCTGGATCAGGGTTTGCTGAATCCGGGCAGCACAAAGCTGGTGTCAGGCATCAGCACTTGAGAACTTCGAGGAGTGAGGCATCCCCAGATCCGCACAGAGCCGCATCTGAGGATGCCGGCCCCCAGTGGTTTTCAACTACTGAAACAATCAGCGAGGGAGAACAGGATGGTCATTCAAACCGTGAGCACCAGACCTGGGAACGACGTCAGGAACCGGCCGGCCCTGACTTGCAGCATCGGGATCATGGCCTATAACGAGGAAGCCAACATTGGCCGGCTGCTGCAGGCGCTTCTTGGCCAGGTGACCTCAAGCATCGAAATCAAAGAGATTATTGTCCTGGCCAGTGGCTGCACGGACAACACCGAGTCCATTGTCCGCGAATTCAGCGCACAACACCCGAGGATAAGACTTCTGGTCCAGGCTCGCCGGGAGGGCAAGGCCTCCGCCGTCAATCTTTTCCTGCGCCATGCCCAATCCGATATCCTGGTGCTGCAAAGCGCGGATACGCTGCCTGAGCCCTCAACAATCCAGAACCTGGTTGAACCCTTTGCTGATCCCGAGGTGGGAATGACCGGTGGCCACCCGATCCCTGTGAACGATCCTGACACGTTCATGGGCTTTGCGGTACACCTTCTGTGGGAGATGCACCATCAGATCGCCTCGATAAGCCCGAAGCTGGGCGAGTTGACCGCTTTCCGCCGAATATTTTACCGCATTCCCTTCGATTCAGCGGTCGATGAGGCAAATATCGAGCCTTTGATCCGCGGGCAGGGCTACCAATTGCGCTACGTGGCGCAGGCCATCGTTTATAACCGGGGGGCGGAGACAGCCGGCGATTTCATCAAGCAGCGCCGGCGTATCTATGCCGGCCACCTTCGGGTACGCAACGATCAGGGCTATGCTGTCTCCACCATGAGCGGCGGTCGGATACTGACCGCATTGTTACGAAGCTGGCGATGGAACTGGCGCTATTTCGTGTGGACGCCGGCTGTCATCGGCCTGGAAATCTGGGGGCGAGTTCTGGGCTGGATCGATTATCGCTTCAAGAAACAGGATCATGCCATCTGGGACATTGCCATGACCACAAAGGGAGCCATCGAGTGATCGACGTACTGCGGAAGATACCACTTTTCATGCTGAACCGCCGTTTTGGGTGGCCTAAAATGCTTCCCATCAACCTGACGCTGAGTCCCTCGCCCCGCTGCAACTCGCGGTGCCTGACCTGCAACATCTGGATGAAGCGTGAAGATGAGCTCACGCTGGAGGAGTGGGATCGGGTCTTCCAGAGTCTGGGACGCGCTCCCTTCTGGTTCACCGTCAGCGGTGGGGAACCTTTTATGTTCCAGGATCTGGTACCCTTATGCCAGTCGCTGTACGAGCACTGCCGGCCAGGCATCATCAACATCCCGACCAACAGCCTGATGTACAGGATCATCCCCCGCAAGGTGGAAGAAATCTGCAGGCGTTGCCCGGATGCTCAGATCATTATTAACCTCTCGCTGGACGGGGTGGGCGAGAAACACGATCACATCCGCGGCGTCAAGGGGAACTTCGAAAAATTCGAGTTGAACTATCGTGCTCTGCGAGAGTTAGATTGCCCGA
The DNA here is from genome assembly GCA_964474265.1 of uncultured Anaerolineales bacterium. Taxonomy (GTDB): domain Bacteria; phylum Chloroflexota; class Anaerolineae; order Epilineales; family JAANWY01; genus CAYYSH01. The sequence continues at coordinate 7,514 of CAYYSH010000070.1, read as the reverse complement.
ATCTGACTATCGGCGTTCATTCTGTCATTTCGCGTTTCAACGTGGATGATGCCCCCGAGCTTTTCGACTACGCTTTCGGCATCGAACCCGACTCTTACATCACGGAAATCGCCGAGCAGCGGGTGGAGCTGGACACCGTGGACCTGAAGATCACGCCCTCACCTGACAGGTATGCCTGGGCCATCAACCAGCTCATCGAGCGAGTCGAGGGGCAACGGTTTCAGGGCATTTCGAAGATCACTGAGGCCTTTCGGGTGGAGTACTACAGGCTGGTGCAGCGTATCCTGGCCGAGGAGACGCAGGTCATTGGCTGCTATGCCGGCTGGGCCTCGGCCCAAATCTACGCCAACGGTGAGGTGTGGCCGTGCTGCATCCGCGCCGATAGCCTGGCCAACCTGCGAGATGTGGACTACGACTTTCGGCGTGTCTGGTTTTCACCCGAGGCTGACCGCGTCCGTACCAGCATCCGCAATAAGGAGTGTTACTGTCCGCTGGCCAATGCCAGCTACACCAACATGTTGATGCACTCACCCACCCTGGCCCGGGTCGGTGCCAAGGTCGCGCTATCTTCCATCCCGGTCATCAACGCGCCTGGGCAACCGAAGCCCGCTCCAGCCGGCGGCGAGATGTGATAGGTCAAGGAGAAGTCAATGCGCTGGATACGCGAACACGTGCGCCGGCCCAAAGATGCTGACTACGCCCGGCGTGTACTGGACAGATATCGGCTGGGAATACGCGCCGGTGGAGCAATTCAAGGTGTGCGAGTCATCACAGGCTCTGACAGTTGCCCGACCTGCCGCGCCCTGGCCGGCGAGATTTACCAGCCTGATGAGGTGCCTGTCATTCCAATCCAGGGCTGCACACACCCCGAAGGTTGTCGCTGCGCCTACACAGCCGTGATGACGTACGAGACGTAAAGCCATCTATGAGATCAAGGAGTGAGACCGGTATGCAAGAACGAACGCTTTCAGCGCTGCCACAGGTGTCAGCGAAGCAACCCAACGGCGCGCCGCCAGTTCATTTTTTCTATCCTTCGGAAGGCTTCGGCAACGTATATCGCCGGAGCATGCTGAATGACTTCTTCACTGAGCTGATCGTGCGCACGAACATCCGGAGCGTGGCCGAGGTCCCGGTGGAGTGCTACGGCATCGTTGGCGCCGGCAGCCTGATTTTCACCCAACTCGGCTGCGAGATCACGCTGGTCAGCGAGGATCAGCTCGCGCTGGACCGTGCCCAGGCGTTGATGCATTTCAACGGCGTGCCTCAGGTGCGCTACCTGCACAGCCCGCTGCACAACATCCCGGTTGCTGCTGACACATTCGACCTCACCTGGAATTTCGACGAAATACTGACCATGCCAGATAAGGAGACCTTCCTGCAGGAACTGTGTCGGATTTCCAAAGCCACGTTTGTGGTTGTGCCCAACGCCAACAGCTATGGGCAACTGATGCACCACTGGTATCACAAGTTCACGGGGACGACCTGCATGCATGCCGGCCCGCGCCCATGGATGCATCCCGAGCCCATCGCAAACGCGCTCAAGAACGCCGGCATGGACATCGTGGACGTGGGATTCATCGACGTGCCGTGGTGGCCCAGCTTCCCGGAACTCCCGAACATGGTCCGCCGCATGCTTGGCCGGGCACCTGTCGAGGTTACTGGCCAGGGGATACCCGAGGCGAACCCGGACTACGTCCGCCCGGCGGATGTCCCCGCAATGCGTCGCAAGGTGGAGCGCAGTGCATTCATCGAACATGGCCGCTGGTGGCCCCGCCCGATCCGACAACTGTTTGCCCACAACATCTACGTTCTTGGCTGCAAGCCGGCATATCGGCACAGCCTCGGCCTGTAAGGGGGAAGAAATGCGAATTCTTGTTACAGGAGCAACCGGCTTCCTGGGTCACTATCTGGTCACTGCGTTGCTGGAACGGGGTGACAGGGTACGGGCTCTCGCCTTGCCGATTGAGGACACCACGTGGCTCCGGGAGCGTGGCGTCAGCATCTACCCTGGCGACCTCCGCGACCCTGACACGCTCATCGAGCCCATGCGCGGCGTGGAGGGCGTCTTCCATCTGGCTGCCATGACGAGAGTCTGGCGGCCCATGCAAGAGTACTACGATGTGAACGTGACGGGTACCGAGAATGTGTGTCGGGCAGCGCTGGCGGCCGGCGTACAACGCCTGGTTCACGTCAGTTCGGGCGTCGTCTATGGGCTGGGAATCGGGAAGCCGGCACGGGAGGACCTCCCCCTGGCACCAATCTACGAGCCGTACTCGGTCACCAAGGCGGAGAGCGACCGGCTCGTCCAGCAGATGATTGCCGAGGACGATCTGCCGGCCGTCATCATCCGGCCCGGAACCGTCTTTGGGCCAGGTGACTCCCTGAACTTTGGTCGTATCGCCGATCGATTGCGTGCCGGCAAGGGGCTCATCGTCGGCTCCGGGAACAACGCTTTGACCTTCGTCTACGTGACCGACGTCATCCAGGGCCTGCTTCTGGCCTTCGACCGCGAGCAGGCCGTGGGAAACGCCTACAACATCGCCAACGATCGGCCACTGACCCAGGAGCAGACGCTCCGCGCCATTGCGGAGGAGGTTGGTGCCCAGCCGCCCTCCCTCCACGTGCCTTACTACGCCCTCTATGCCGTAGCCTTCGCCTCCGAGCGTGTCGCCACGCTGACGGGCGGTCGGATCCAGCCTCTCGCCACGCGCCAGGGGGTTAAACTGTACGGCACTGACAATCGACTGTCCATCGACAAGGCCCGCCACGAGCTGGGCTACGCGCCGCGTGTACCCGTGCGTGAGGGACTGCGCCTCACCGGCGAGTGGTATCAGCAGCAACCGGTCGCGGTGGCACTGGCAAGCTAGGAGGCACGCGGGTGCGAGCATTGGTGACAGGGGGCACCGGCTTCCTGGGCAATGCCCTGGTACGACGTCTGTTGACGCAGGGCACGCGTGTTCGCGTGCTGACGCGCTCACCCGGCAAGGCCACGCTTCTGGCCGACCAGGGCGCGGAGCCGTTCGTCGGCGACATCACCGACGGTGATGTTCTGGGCCGGGCGCTGCAGGACACAGAGATCGTGTATCACCTGGCCGGCAGGTTATTCGCCCCGGGCGTGCCGGCAGACGAGTACTATCGCATACATGTGGAGGGGACACGTGTGCTGCTGGCCTGCTGTCACAAAGTGCCGGGATTGAGAAGAGTCGTGCATGTCAGCACGACGGGTGTGCTGGGCGTGACCGGGCCACAGCCGGCAGATGAGTCGGCACCTCATGCCCCAACAAACGCCTACGAACGCACCAAGTGGCAGGCTGAAGTGTTGGTGGGTCAGGCGCTGGAGGGTGGCCTGCCGGCGGTCGTTGTCCGGCCTGGGCTTGTTTATGGTCCTGGCGATTTGCACCTCCTTGGCTTCTTTCGGGCGATCCAGCGCGGATTCTTCCGCCCCATCGGCAGCCGGCCCGTCTGGTTGCACCCGATTTTCATCGACGACATGACAGAAGCACTGCTGCGCTGTGGTCAACACCCCCGAGCCGTCGGGGAGTGTTTTCACATCGCCGGCCAGCAGCCGGTCACCGTCGCGACGCTGTCGGAGCATATTGCCAGCGCTTTGGGGACCAGGCCACCGCGCGGCACGATCCCGCTGCTGGCTGCCCGGGCAGTGGCACTCATCGCCGACTTGCTGCCCGCCGGATGGAAAGCCTTCGCGCTACTGACACGCAGCCGTCTCGATTTCCTGACCCACAGCCGGGTCTACAACGTTGCAAAAGCCGAGCAGGTGCTGGGCTTCGTCGCCACGACAGGCCTCTCCGATGGCCTTACGCGGACCGTCGCATGGTATCGCCGGCACGGCTACCTGCCGGCAGCAAGGCAATCAGGCTGGCGAACAGCCTTCTGAAACCATTGTCCAGGATGTCACGTATGCTGAATCGACTCCGCACCCGACGCTCCAGGCCGGCCCCAACCGATTTCACCGAGGCTGAGGCAGAGGAAATCGCGCGCATTGCCGCAGAACAGGGCTGGCAGGTGGCTGCTCACGAGTACATGCGTTCGCTCAACCAGCGCGCCTACCGCCTGGCCATCGACGAGTACAGCGCCCAACTGCGTTTTCTGTTGCCGCTGTCACCGGAGAGCCGCGTCCTGCAATTGCGGTGTGGTTGGGGGGCGGTTGCCCTCAACCTGGCAACCTGCGTGAGTTGCGCTGTAGCTATGGATGATCGACCCACCAGGCTGAGCTTCGTGTCCGCCCGCCAGACAGACCCCGACGCGACAGCTCTCCGTCCGGTGTGTGGCAGCCCGTTCGCCCGCCTGCCCTTCGCCGACGAAGCGTTCGACGCCGTGATTCTGCTGGACGCTCTGGAACAGGCCGGCACGGCGAATGGTGCCGGCTGGAAGAAGACTCAGTCCGTCCTCTTGAGCGAAGCCGGCCGGGTGATGCGCCCGGAAGGCTGGTTGCTCGTGGGCGTCGCCAACCGCATTGGCCTTGCTCGTACTGCTGATGGGGCGCAGCGGCTCAGGACGCTGTGGGGCTATCAGCGAGCCTTGCAGGACGCGGGCTTTCGTCAGATCAGGTTCTACGCGCCGCTGCCGTCGTACCGCGAGCCATTCTTCATCCTGCCCCTGGATGGCTCACGGCTGCTGGATCACTTCGTAAACGGGCTTTTTATCGCCCAGGATTATCGAACCAAGCTGGAGGAACGGGGGTTGGGCGCCGCCTTCGGGCTGGCCCGGAGGATGTGGGACATGGGCCGGCTCTTGCGGTTGACCGG
>CAYYSH010000070.1:1388-2738 GCA_964474265.1 uncultured Anaerolineales bacterium | reverse complement strand
GGCCCGATACGTCGTTCCCAGCTATCTCATTCGGGCTCAAAAGTAGGCATCGATGCTTCCACAACTGCGCAGCTACCTGCTCGACAACTGGTCTGAGCTTCCGCTCGCCGGCCCGAGGCCGCGAGATCTGACATTTCTGGTGCAGGCGACCGGTGTGACCAAACTGTGCTGCTTCATTTTCGCCGACGGCGCAGCACAGCCGCGATGGGTTGCGAAAATGGCGCGCTCGCCACGCGATAACGCGCTCATTGCCGGCGAGTATCGGCTCATTCAGCATCTGCGCCGGCACGGATCTGACTTCGTGCGCGAGAGTGTGCCTGGACCGCTGCTGACAACGCATGTCGCCGGCCATTTGGTGGCGATCGAAGCGTATCTGTCGGGCCGTCCGATGGATGGCCTTCTGAGCAACTCCACGGGCCAGGGGGACCAGGAGGCGCGCCGGCATCTGGACATGGCTCTCGATTGGCTACTCCGCACTCAGCAGGAGACGTCCATCCAGCGGGGCCGGCTCACAGGGCAGCAGGTTCAGACCTTCCTGCTGGCCCCCCTCGAGCAGTTGAAGGCCACTGGCCGGCTGACGGCGGCCGAGATCGCCTACCTGGATCGCCTGGCAGAGCACGTAACCCGCCTGCCTGACTGCCCTCTGCCCTTGGTGTTCTATCACGGCGATTTCCGCCCGGGTAACATCCTGGTGGAGAGCAACTCGATGAAGGTCATCGATTGGGAGTTCGGGGCAGCGAAGGCGCTGCCCCTGATGGACGTGTTCAACATCCTGACGCGGATGCACGCCAGGCATCGCGGGCTGGAAGAGATCGATGGGTATCTGGAAGACTATCTGGAGGCATTCGAAGCGCTCTTCTTTGAGGACGGGCCGCTGGCGGAACTGGTGGGCAGGTGCGTGGACCGCGCGTGCCGGGCATTGGACATAGACCCGGCATGGACGGGTATCCTGTTCAGTCTGTTTCTGGTCACCGAGGCGAACAAGTATCACGCATTTCTCAGCCGGCGCGCCGCGCGGGGGTATCTCTATTTGCTGCGCAGTCGAAACCTGCGGCTAAGCGGGCCGTATGCGGACCAACTGGCCCGCCAAAAGAATGTATGGCTGTTGGGACACCTGGCACAGAACGAAGAGCGCCTCATCTTCCGCCGATTCGGCTCTGCCACACGCCGGCAGCCTGCAGCGTGGTGGCAGACCGCCGGCCAGGTGGCCTGACATCCTGTCTGACTACGGTGATTTCAAATGATCATTTTCAATGAGCAGGAACTCGTAACGAGAAACTATCAGTTTCACGACATCTTCCGCCTGGCGTTGCACTCGGATGATCCCAAGGCGCTGCATCACTTTCAGGC
>CAYYSH010000070.1:0-1378 GCA_964474265.1 uncultured Anaerolineales bacterium | reverse complement strand
CTTTCAGGCCGAGTACGGCGCGTTCGAAGATTCATCTTCTCAGCCGGCTGACGTGGATGTCACCGTGAGCAAGTTCGCCCTGAGACCCAATGGCAACGTCCGCCGCTTCGGGAGGTACCACCTGGCTGGCGACTGGATTTACGCCAACGAGCGATACAAGGTCGCACGATGGCAGTTTGCCATGCAGGGGCTGACAGCTCCTACAACCCGGATTCTCTTCCATGGCGGCATCTTCTCGCTCGACTTTCTCCAGCACTTTCTTGTCGAGCAGAGCATGCGCTACAAGATTTGCCAGAAGGACTTCATGATGGTTCATGGTGGCTGTGTGGCCCGAAACGGTGCCTCGGTGCTGTTCCCCGGCCTTGGCCACACGGGTAAGACGGCACTCTCACTCCAACAGGCCCTGGCTGGCCGGCAGTTCCAGGCCGACGACTACACTTTCCTGTCGGCGATGGGAGAAACGTACAGCTATCCTCGCCGGCTTCACCTCTCGGATCACATGTACGCGGCGTGTCCCGCAGCCATGCAGCACCTGACCGCAAAACGCCGGCTGTCGATCAAAGCCAAGAAGCTGATTTACTACCTTTCCCTGAAATACGGCGACCTGTCCGAGTCGCTCCAACTGACTGAGCTCGTTCCCGGGGCGGAAATTGAGGAGCGGGCACATCTGCGAGCGGTTTTGCTGCTGACCAGTGCCCACGGGAGCGAGCTGGGAGAGCCCCTGCCGCTGTCCAGAGACGAGCTTGTGAAGCAAGTGATGGCAATGAATAGCCTCGAGGGTAAACCGTTTCACGACGTATTCCTGTGCCAGCATTACAACGGCAGCGCCCTTTCACTGGCTGAGTGGTGGGAGAGAGAGCGCCAGATTTTGGAGCAGGCGCTAGCCAATGCCGCCGGCTACGAACTGAGGATACCCCGCCATGCGCCAGACCCGCAGGTTGTTTTGGAGCATACCGCCCAGGTCGTGGACAGTTTGCTGGAATAGAGACGCCATGAAACTGCAACACCAATCCCGCCTCTCGGCCTCCGGTCGAATCCTGCAAAGTCTTCGCAGCGGTTCCACCGTCCTGTTTGCAGGAACCATGCTGGGCAACGTGGTGGCGTATGCGTACCACATGTTCATGGCGCGGATGATGACGCCGGCGGACTACGGCATCCTGGTGACACTCACCTCGATCTCCTACGTGTTGGCGGTCCTGATGCGCACGTTTCAGGCGTGGGTGATCAAGGCCGTTTCCGCGACGCGGACCGCCGGCAATGGGCAGGCACGTGGCGTGTTCGTCGTCGCCATGCGAGTGTTCGTGCCGCTGGGCGCTGCCGCCTTCGTCGGTCACTGGCTGATCAGCCGTTGGGTGGCCGATTTCCTTCACCTCAGGGA
>CAYYSH010000069.1:0-11938 GCA_964474265.1 uncultured Anaerolineales bacterium | reverse complement strand
GCTAAGCAGTATTTCCCCGCTTGCTGTCTAAACCCAGCCGGCTGACCACCCCTGACATCAGCATAAACACATACGCCAGATCCACCAGGAAGTACGAGTTGTCCAGCAAGCCATGGGCCAGTGTGTAAACCATGCCGGCCATCAGCGAGAGCGCCAGCACGCGCCCGTCCCCACTCAACTGCCGATACAGTCGCCAGGCTGTCCGGAAAAAGGCTGTAACCAGCCACACCAGCACTGCAACGCCCAGGACGCCCAGGCGTGTCCAGAAATCCAGAACTATGTTGTGCGGATGGGACAGGCTCGGATCGTCTAGAGCGCCGGCAAGGACGTACTTCTCGCGATACTGGTACAGAAAATTGTCCAGGCCGACCCCGAAAATCGGGTGGTCGCGGATCATGTGGATCGCCGATTGCCACAGCTTGAGCCGGCGGTATGTTGAGCTACCGGGCGTCAGTTCGAACAACGATCTGATGCGTGCCGTACCAGCGAACGGCAGCACACTCAGCAGAAGCGCCGTGACCGCGCCAACGGCGACTCTCAGCGCTCGCCGGCCACGCACGAACCCCACAAACAACACTGTGACCGGCAGACCCACCAGCCACGCCGCCCGGCTGAAGGTCAGGAAGAGCGCACCGGTGATGAGAAGGCCGGCCACCGCGTAGAAGGCACGTCGCCAGCGGTCTAACCCCCAGATAGCGACCACACCTGTCATCGGCGCAATTCGTCCCAGAAACAGGCTCAGGTTGTTGGGTGACGGATACACGCTGCGCATGCGCCGCACCCCCTCAGCGACGATGACATCCCCGGAAAAGATGTACTGGTAGAAGCCATACAACGCCACGAAGAAGCCGGCCACAACCAACGCATCTACCAAGCGCCACAATTGCGCCCGCGACAAAGCCGTCGATCGAACGAGAAAATAGAGCAGCGCCGAGTCGATCACGACCACACGCAATTCATGAATGGCAACCCCCCGGTTTTCGGCAACCAGCGGAGAAATGAGACTGACGATGACCAGGGCGAGGACAGCGTAATCCAGAGACGTAGCACGCGAAATGTGCTTCGCGATTCGCGATACAGATTGCTTATGGCGCATCGCGTTCACAACATCGGGCAGTTGTCTGGTCAACCAGGCGGCGAAAGTCAGCCAGGTCAATAATTCGAGGAGCGAGACAGGGCGGGCACCGAGGTGTTTGGCAAAGTGGAAGAACGGGATGAACAGAACAGTGGCCGCCAGTGCCAGGTCGAGGCGAAGCGCGAACAGAACAAAGAGGCTGCATACCGAAACCAGGGTGAGGGGAGGCCACGGTGAAAGCACGAGGATGGCAATGATCAGGGCTGTTGCCATCTCCCAGCGGGGGAGGTGCACCAGCCGGTCTAATCGCCAGGCGACGAGGCCGGCGGCTGCCAATAACATCGCCACTGCCAGGTAGAATCTCGCGAAGGGCGAGGGGCGGCTGATGAGGATCTCGCCGTCCCGGGTACGCGTCACCGTAGCTCCATCCACGGGTCGCCACTCACTGCCGGCGAACCACGCGTCACCCGCATACCACCCCACGCCGACTTCCCGTTCCGCGATCAGGTCGCGCAGAGCAGTGTAGGTCGGTCGGGGGTCGAGGTTCTCATCCAGCAACGCGAAACCCTGGATTGGGTCGCCGGGGGGCGCGGCCGGGTCCAGATGGAACGCCAGCATCGGCCCCATCCACGGCCACTCCATCTGTGCCCGGCGCACGGCATCGACGGTGCGTCGGGCCTGCTTCTCGGGGCTGTCGGTCCCCCACGGGGGAGGCGGGCCGGCCCACCCCTCCGGCAGCGCATTCCAGCCGAACTCCACCGCCCAGATTGCCTTGCCGGCATCGCCGTGGCGGACCATAATTTCGCGCAGCAACACAACCCGCGAGAAGTTCAAGACATCCGCATCCACCCGCCGGTCTTCCGGGCCGGACCAGAATCCCAAAGGCCGGGCCGCCAGCACATCAAAGTACGGCGCAGCGCCGGCGTCGTACATGCCCTCCAGGAAGTCCACATCATTTCTGGCCCGCGGACTGTTCTCGGTGGTCGGAGCCAGGCCGGCGTTGAGCACAATGATGGCCGGCTGCGCGGCCTTGGCCGCCTGGTAGGCAGCCCGCAAGCAGGTCACATACTCGGCTGGATCAGGGCCGGCGCTCCATGCTTCACTCTGCTCTCGATAGAGTTGCAGATTCGGCTCGCGCCAGACTTCCAGGGCCGCGACCCGGTCGCCGTAGCGTTCCACCACCGTTCTCACAAAGCCGGCCAGGTCATCGGGATTGGCCGGCAGTGCCCGGGGGTCCGCATCCGGCGAGGTGCGGGCCCAGGCCGGCGTCCGATCGACCACCAGGATCAGGCTGAGGTCGTGGCGGGCCACATCCTCGACGATGTCATCCCATGGAGACCAGAAGTACGCGCCCGGTTGCGGTTCGATCTGGTCCCACGGCAACACCTGCCGGAGCCAGCGGAAACCATCGTTTTCCAGACGACTCAGCAGTTGCCCCCGCTGGGAGGGTGAGTACTGCTCCAGGGCCACGTTGACGCCAAAGGGGTACACGCCGGCAAGGGGGATCCTGGGTGGTGAGCCGTAGACGATCCCGCGGTTGAGCCAACGCTGTCCGAAAGCGGCCAGGAACCCGACAAATAACAGGAGTCCCAGACACAGGACGTACAGGATTGCGCCGAGCCGGCGCCGATTCAGGCTGGACATGGCTGTGCATGCCAATGCTACCACAGCGTCCAGCCCGAGGCAAGGGCAAAGTGACGGCCTCTCTGATGTCATTGCGGACAATCCATGCTTTGATCAATTGGGCGTATTCAAATCCGGTTGTAGGGCGACCCTTGCGGCCGCCCTGGGCGGGTGCAAGACCCGCTCCTACCAACCCGTTTTGAACGCACCCTGATCAATTTGCATGCCACAGCCACACATGGTATAATCTTACGTCGCAGCTTTCGTCAGTATGATGTACCGCGCCCTGACCGTCCTGCGTCTGGTCAGGGCTCGTTTGTGCAGGCTTGTGCCAGGCTCAGCCGGCTGCTTGCACTGCAGTCGAGGTGACTGAGCTTAGCCAACGTGAAGGAGCACACAGACTTATGGAGCAAATTGAACTCCGCGCAGAAAAGCGCGACATTCTTGGCAAGAAGGTCAAACGTATTCGCAAGCAAGGACTGGTCCCGGGCATCATCTACGGCCCACAAATCGACCCGATTCCAATTCAGGTTGACAGCTATGAACTACTGAACGTTCTCCGGCGAGCCGGCGCGAACCGCCTCATCACCCTTAAGATCAAAGGTGAAAGGAAGCCCCATCTCACATTGGCCCGTACTGTGCAGCGCGATGTAATCACGCGCAATCTGATACACGTGGACTTCCAGGAGGTCGTGCTTACCGAGACCATCACGACGCAGGTACCGATTCACCTTGAGGGAACCCCGGACATTGTTGAGCGTGGCGAGGCCATTATCAACCAGGCATTGGATTCCATCGAGATCGAGGCCCTTCCAACAGACCTGATCCCGGCCATCACCATCGATATCTCGGGCCTGGAAGAAATCGATGATGCAGTCTTCGTACGGGACCTGGAACTGCCGGAGCAAGTCACCATTCTCACCGATCCGGATGAAATGATTGTCCGTATCGGTTATGCGGAGATGGAGCGCGAAGAGGCCGAAGAAGAGATCGCTGAGGAAGAGGTCGAGGTTGAGGTTGTGCCAGAAGAGGCGGCCGTTGAAGCTCCCGAAGAGGCCAAAGAGACCGAAGACAGCGAGTAACTCGCTCTCCATCCCGGCCCCCGCGCAAAGAATTCGGAGCGTGGGGCAGGCTTTTCAGTGAGCCTGAATGCCATTGGCGGCTGGAAAGCTTGCCCCAAAAGGATCAGGTGAGAATCCACGCGCACAAAACGGAACCGATTAGAAACTTTAAGCGTCCTGCTGGCCAGGATGCGCATTTGTGGCCCTGTTGGGCCTTTTTTTCTTACTTAATTTATGGTATAATGCTAACGGGAATCTGCAACTTGTGTGAGGAGGATCTTCTTTGTTCAGCCCTCTGAATGCCGTCCTGGGCCTTTTCTCACGGGATGTGGGGATTGACTTGGGCACTGCCAACACCCTGGTGATGGTTCGTGGACAGGGCATCGTTATCAACGAACCGTCGGTTGTCGCCATCGAGAAGAAGACACGCAAGATTCTGGCCATCGGTGCCGAGGCGAAAGAAATGGTCGGGCGCACGCCGGCCAATATTGTCGCCATCCGTCCGCTCCGGGACGGCGTAATCTCGGATTTCGACGTCACCGAGAAGATGCTCCACTACTTCATTAATAAGGTACACGAGAAGGTCCTCACCCCTATGCCGCGCCCGCGCGTTGTGGTTGGGATCCCGAGCGGTGTCACCGAGGTCGAGAAGCGAGCAGTTCACGATGCTGCGATAAACGCCGGCGCTCGCGAAGCCTACCTGATCGAGGAGCCGATGGCGGCGGCCATCGGTGCCGGCCTGCCAGTGACCGAGTCCATGGGTAGCATGATCGTGGATATCGGCGGCGGCACCACGGAGGTCGCTGTCATCGCGTTGGGCGGCATCGTTGTGTCCGGCTCACTGCGCGTGGCCGGCGATGAGATGGACGAGGCCATCATCAACTACGCCCGGCAGAAGTACAATCTCTACATCGGTGAGCGAATGGCCGAGATGGCCAAAATGCAGATCGGGTCTGCTTATCCCCTTGAGGAGGAACAGACCATGGAACTGCGCGGGCGCAACCTGATTACCGGCCTCCCGCAGAGTGTCGAAGTAAGTAGCGTCGAAATCCGTGAGGCCCTGTCGGGACCAGTCAGCACAATTGTCGAACTTGTACGGGACACCCTGGACGATACTCCGCCCGAACTGGTGGCCGATCTTATGGACCACGGCATTGTGCTTGCAGGTGGTGGCGCCCTTCTCCAGGGCCTGGCCCAGCGTCTGCAAGATGAGACAAAAATGCATGTACGAGTTGCAGATGATCCGATGGCTTGCGTGGCCCGGGGCGCCGGCGCAGTTCTGGAAGACCTGGATACCCTGCACGTAGCTCTGGCAGCGACGCAACGTGTCGGCACGATCCGCTAGGTGCCCACACGGTTCTCGCATGGATTGAATGGCGTGTGTCGACAGACTGCAGAACAGGCCTCAATCCACACCACGTAGGGAAGGCGAAAAGAACTTGAAGCGTGCAAGCGACTCAACCATCCTGTTCATCCTGATGGGACTAAGCCTGATCGGGTTTGCTCTGCACCGAACAGAAGCCCTTGCGCCGGCGGAGCGCATCATCCTGGATGCGGCCGTGCCGGCCCAGCGGGTCATTGCTCGGGCAACGGACCGCGTCAGCAATATCATCGAAACGGCTCGCCACCTGGATAGCCTCCAGGCGGAGAACAAAGCACTTCGCGAGCTGGTTGATCAACTGATGATCGAAAACGTCAAGCTCCAGGACGAGACTCGGGAAATCAGCTCGCTGCGTGAGGAACTTCGGTTCAAACGTGCCAATCCCTCTTTTGACATCCGGGCGGCTGACATTCTTGGGGGCAAAGTTGTAGGCTACGACCCCAGTAGTGCCGTCGCTTACATCATCATCGACGTGGGGGCAAGCGATGGCGTGAAACGTGGTATGCCCGTTACACGTGCCGGCGCTCTCGTGGGCCAGGTCGTGCGGGTAGGGCAACATGCTTCGCGTGTCCTGCTGATCACAGACCCGACCAGCAAAGTGAATGCCCGCATTCAGAGCTCTGGCGCGACAGGTATTGTCACCGGCTCTGTTGACGGCACGCTGCGCATGACCCGCATTCCGCCAGACGTGGAGGTGCACGTCGGTGACATCGTGATCACATCGGGTTACGGTGGGAACTTCCCACGCCGGCTGGCCATCGGGCAGGTGACAAAGGTCCACAAACGGGATGTGGATCCATTCCAGACAGCAGATCTATGGCCGGCGGCCGACTTCGGCGCATTGGAAATCGTCTCCGTGATCACCGACTTTGAGCCGATCAACTACGACGATCTCCGATAGCACCGGCCTGGCTACAACTGGCGATTGATGAGAATGGGGACTGGCTGGCAATTGTGGAAGCGATGGAGGTCAGAGTGCTGGTCTATTCACCGATAAAGCATCCGCCTTACCGGCCTCGCCTCCACGTTCGGCGAGACTGAGCCTGATCGAGTATCACACCGATGAGCCCTTATCTAGCTACACTTCTACTAGCCGGCATCGCACTCCTTCAGACAACCCTGGCTCCACACCTTTCGTTCATCAGCGGACGACCGCAATTCATGCTGTTAGCAGTTGTGTCGTGGAGTCTGCTTCGCGGCGGGCGGGAAGGTGTGATATGGGGCTTCATTGGCGGAATGATGCTGGACCTCTTGTCCGGGGCACCCTTCGGCGTTCTTACTCTGCCGCTACTGTTGGTTGGTTACCTCTCAGGCCTGGGTGAATTCAACATCTTCCGAGCCAACTTCTTGTTACCCGGCCTGGTAGCGTTAGTAGCAACACTATTTTATAACGCGCTGGTTTTGTTCTTGCTACAGATCCTCGGGCAATCCGTGGAGTGGAATGCAGCTCTCCTGCACGTTGTCCTGCCGGCCTTGCTCCTAAATCTGCTGGTTTTGCCATTGGTCTACCTACCTCTTCATCGGTTACATCGGCTCACCGTCCAACCCCAGATGAACTTGTAGAAAGCCATGGAACTCCGAGACCCCTTCCCCCGGCCACCTCGCAACCTCGACCAGAGCGGTGCCTCGGGCCGCCTGATAGTTTATCGGGTGATCGTGGTCTTTGTATTCCTCGTGCTGGCCGGACGATTGTGGCAACTCCAGATTGTCCAGGGTGATCAGTATCGCCTGCAAGCGGACACCAACCGGTTTCGCGTCGAGGCTATCGACGCTCCGCGCGGCGTCGTCTATGACCGCAATGGCGCGATCATTGTGCGCAACAAGGCCAGCTTTGCAGTCAGCATCGTGCCGGCGGATCTGCCCGAAGACCAAGAACAATACGTTTACGAGAAGCTCTCCAGCCTGCTGGGCATGCCTGTCAGCAGCCGATCAGCCGGCGTTGGTACTGTATCACGACCTGGCATCCAGGACATCGTTGAAGCCGGGCGGAAACACGACCCATACGCCCCTGTGCTCGTTAAAGCCAACGTTCCGCGCGAAATCGCCTTGATCATCGAGGAGGCTCATCTATCACTGCCCGGCGTGCGCGTGGAAACTGCCCCGATCCGAGAGTACATCACGGGCTCGTTGATGGCCCACATCCTGGGCTACATGGGACCCATTCCCAAAGAGTGGGCGGAGAGTTACCAGGAGCAAGACTACGCACCAGACGACCGGATCGGCCTGGCCGGCATCGAATACACCTTTGAAGATGCACTCCGGGGAGATAAAGGACAACGCTTCATCGAGGTGGACGTGCTGGGGCGAATTGTGCGCACAATTGGTGACCCGGTTGAACCTGTGCCGGGTAGCAACCTCTACCTCACAATCGACACCCAGTTACAGCGAAAGGTGGAGACCATCCTGCGCGAGGCGCTCCAGAAGCTCGGCGCATCCTCCGGCGTGGCGTTGGTTGGCAATCCTAACACCGGGGAAATCCTGGCTATGGTCTCGCTGCCGACCTACGATGACAACCTGTTCTCTGGCGGAATCGCAGCCGAGGACTGGGAGAAGCTCACCAACGCGCCCTTCAACCCGCTGCTGAATCGCGCCATCGCCGGCCTCTACCCACCAGGCTCGATCTTCAAGCTCATACCCGCCGCTGCGGCACTCGAAGAAGGGGTGATCGCGCCCAACACCCTGATCGACGACCCCGGCGTAATTCTGGTCAAGAACCAATACTTCCCAGAAGATCTTGACCTGGCACAACCCTTCTATTGCTGGTTGAGATCGGGCCACGGCAAACTGAACATTGTGGGGGCGATTGCACAATCCTGCGACGTCTTTTTCTACGAAGTGGCCGGCGGGTTCGAGGAATTTCGCGGCCTGGGTGTGGACCGGCTGGCCTACTACGCCGAGCAATTCGGTCTTGGCTCGCCCACCGGGATTGATCTGCCCGGAGAAGCCGCCGGCCTGGTTCCGACACCGAAGTGGAAGCGCAAGCGGTTCGGCGCCGACGGCGGCGTGTGGACGACCGGTAACACTTACAACATGGGCATCGGCCAGGGCGACGTCTTGGTCACGCCACTTCAAATGCTTAGCATGGTTTCGGTCGTGGCCAACGGCGGCACTCTGTACCGCCCCCACATCGCCCAGCGCATTGCGGACTCTGAGGGGCATACCATCGAAACCATAGAGCCCGAAGCAATTCGCCAGGTTCCTGTGAATCCGGCGTATCTGGCCATCGTTCGTGAGGGGATGCGCCAGGCAGTCACCGTCGGGACGGCCCAGCCGGATTGGACTCACCTGCCCACGGAAGTGAGCGTGGCCGGCAAGACGGGCACGGCGGAGTTCTGCCAGCCCAACGAGGCTGGCACTGACTGCATACGTGACAAAGATGGCAACCTGCCAACGCATGCCTGGTTTGTCGCATTCGCGCCCTTTGAAGCGCCTGAAATCGCGGTCGTCGTGTTTGTGGATGGGCATGGCGTTGGACATGTGATTGAGGGTTCGCAGGTAGCAGCCCCGATCGCTGCCGACATCATCCGAACCTATTTCGGGCTGCCGGCATGGCAGCCCCCGCCGACGCCCACGCCGGCCATGAACCCGTGAAGCAAACCTTTCTAGCTTCTGAACACCCTGAATGCCCGTTTGGGCAGTGACCGAGGATGAAAGAGAACCCGGTAACAATCAAAGGCACCAAGGATGGTCTGCTCGTCATCCTTGGCGACGAAAACTGGGATACAGTACTAGGCGAGCTGGAAGAGCACCTCGTTCAAACAGCCGCCTTCTTCGCCGGTGGACAGGTGATACTCCAGCTCGGGGAACGTGCCCTGGCGGCCGAGGAGCTGGAGACCATCAGCAACCTGCTCAACCAGCACGGTCTGACGCTAACCACGGTCCTCAGCGAGACGGCTGATACGCGCCGGGCGGCTCAACGCCTGGGGTATGAAACTGCACGTCCGCAGCGTCAGCCGGCGCGCCGTCCAGTAGAGGCAGCCGATGGGTTAGTCGTGCGACGGACTCTGCGCTCAGGCCAGAGTGTCCGGCATCCTGGCTCGGTAATCATTATCGGCGACGTGAATCCGGGAGCCGAGGTTGTGGCCGGCGGTGACGTGATTGTGTGGGGGCACCTGCGGGGGATGGTCCATGCCGGCGCGCTGGGAGACAACCAGGCCCTGGTGTGCGCATTGTCTCTGGCCCCGACACAGCTCCGAATTGGCAACCAGATTGCCCGGCCACCTGAAGATCAAACGGAAACACCGCAGCCAGAAATGGCGCGCGTGGAAAACGATATGATCGTTGTAGAAGGATGGGGGGACTAATCTCCATCTCCAACTCGAGTGAGAGGAGGTCAAAATGCCTGGACGAGTGATCACCATCACGTCGGGTAAAGGTGGCGTTGGCAAGACCACAGCCACAGCCAACCTGGGCGTCGCCTTGGCCCAGCGCGGGATGCGGGTCGCCGTCGTCGACGCGGACATCGGGCTCCGGAACCTGGATGTGGTCATGGGCCTGGAGAACCGAATCGTCTACGATCTGGTAGACGCTGTCGAGGGCCATTGCCGTTTGCAGCAGGCCTTGATCCGTGATAAGCGCCTGCCCGAACTATACCTGCTGCCAGCAGCTCAGACCCGGGACAAAACAGCCGTCTCCGAAGATCAGATGTGCGAGTTGTGCGACGATCTACGGGAGATGGTTGATTTCGTCCTGATTGACTCGCCGGCAGGCATTGAGCAGGGGTATCGCAACGCCGTCGCCCCGGCAGATGAGGTTGTGATCATCACAACCCCCGAGGTCTCGGCTGTACGCGACGCAGACCGCATTATCGGCCTGGTTGAAGCGGAAGAAAAGGGCCCTGCGCGACTCATCATCAACCGCCTGAACCCGTCAATGGTTCAGCGCGGAGACATGCTAGACACACGTGATGTCCTGGACATTCTCGCCATCGAACTGATTGGTGTCGTGCCCGAAGACGAGCAGATCATCATTTCCACCAACCAGGGCCGTCCAGTGGCTTTGCTGAACGGCTCGCTGGCCGGCCAGGCTTTCCGGCACATCGCTGGCCGGCTGATGGGAGAGGACGTGCCTTTCATGGAATTGAAGGCACCACCATCGTTCATTGAGCGGCTTTTGGACCTTTTCCGAGCGCCAGGGGGTGACCAATGAGCTTCTGGGACCGACTCTTCGGACGACGGGCGCCGACAAGCAAAGACGTCGCAAAGGAACGTCTACAGGTTGTCCTGGTTTACGACCGTGCGCGTATCGCGCCTGGCCTGTTAGACACTCTGAAAGACGAAATTATCAGCGGCATATCCAAGCATATCGAAGTAGACAAAGGCCGAGTTGAGTTGTCATTGACGCATGACCACGGTCAAAGCCGGCTGGTGGCTGACATCCCGCTAAAACCGGCCCGCCGCAACGGCGGCTGACCGGGTGCGACGCACTGCGAGGGTCTGGCGCATGGAATGTGGTGCGCCGGCCGCCTGTAGTTGGAGCCTGGCCTAACATCGGCGAACGTTGCTCGGAACGCTTACTTGCGAGGTCGCCTTTTGGCGACCGGAGTTTGATCGATGCCGACGATCCTCGCCGTCATAAACGTGTCGTTGTACGGCAAACGCATTGACCATGATTCGCTCTCTGTGGCGCGACTTTGACTGGCTGCTGCTGATCTGTACCATCGCCACCATCGGTTTCGGCGTGGCGATGATCTACAGTGCCGATCCATGGAGCAATAGCGCATGTCCTGGCACTGTGCCCTGTGCTGGCCGGCAGGTGATCTATGCGGTGGCCGGCATCGTGATCCTGTTTTTCGTGGCAGCCATGGACTACCGCTTCCTGCGCACCCTGGGCTGGGTGGCGTACGCCGTAGCTCTCGGCTTGCTGATCGCGGTTCTGGGCATTGGAGCTGTCTCGGGTGGTTCCCGTCGATGGCTGGACCTTGGTCTCTTGCCCGTACAACCCTCGGAGCTCGCGAAGCTGCTGGTAATCATTGGCCTGGCAAAGTACATGGCCGACAACGACATGCGCCAGTTCCGTCACGTGTTAATCTCGCTTGTGCTGGCCATCATCCCCATGGGCCTTATTTACCAGCAGCCCGATCTGGGGACAGCGTTGAGCATCATGGTCATCTGGTTGGCGATGGCGTTCGTAGCCGGCATGCGCGTCTTCCACATGGGGCTCCTGGGACTCAGCGCCGGCGTGGCCCTCCCGCTGGCCCTCACGAAGCTGGAAGGCTACATGCAGGACCGGATTGTGTTGTTCCTGGATCCCACGCGCGATCCCATGGGGATCGGATTCAGCGTCACCCAGGCGCTGATCGCCGTCGGCTCAGGAGGCTGGCTGGGCCGCGGCTACGCCAGTGGCACTCAGAGCCAACTTCGCTTCTTGCGCGTCCGCCACACAGACTTCATCTTCTCAGTCCTCGCCGAGGAGTTGGGGTTTGTGGGGGCGTTGATTCTGTTCGCGCTACTGGCATTCCTGATTCTGCGGATCGTCCGGGCAGCACACCTGGCCCGGGACGATTTTGGCCGGCTCATCGCAGTCGGCATCGCCACTGTTATCCTGTTCCAGGCCTTTGTCAACATCGGCGTCAACATCAACCTGGTGCCGGCGACGGGCATGCCACTCCCGTTTGTCAGCTACGGTGGCAGCTCGCTGATGACGTTGCTGATGGCATTGGGATTAGTTCAGAGCATTGTGATGCGCCGGCCTCGCGCCTTCGAATTCTAACCAGGCTTTTTTCCCGATCATCTACATCACTAGACTCTGGCGAATCGAGGAGTGAGCACCCCCAGGTGCGAACAGAGCAACAAAATA
>CAYYSH010000068.1:2616-11963 GCA_964474265.1 uncultured Anaerolineales bacterium | reverse complement strand
TGCGCACGCCACCGCTCAGCCCGCTGACCTGGGTGCAGTGGCGCTACGACTGGCCGATGCAACCGGGCCGGCACACCTTCCGCGTTCGCGCCACCGACGGCACCGGTGCTCTGCAGATCGAAGAGAAGTCTCGCCCTGCGCCCAATGGCGCTACTGGCTATCACTCCGTGACCGTGACGATCTGAAATCCCCCATTTGACAGACTGACGGCAACGTGATAGCATTCTGCCGCCAAATTCGACAAATCTAGGGGGTGTGTTGATGAAACGACAACGTTGGATGCAAATCGCGATCTTCGGCGTACTGGCTCTGTTGCTGGTAGCAACGGTGAGTTGTGGCGGTGGGAAGCCGGCCCAGTCGGTCAAGGCCGGCCCGGAGCCAAACTTCAGCACGGACAGCCCGTACGTGAGCATCGACGAGCTGAAGAGGGAATTCGACCGCGGTGCCAGGATGATCATCCTGGATGCCCGTCCGAAGCAGGACTACGACATGGATCACATTGCCGGCGCCATCTCCATGCCGTTCTTCGAGGTGGAACAGCGCTACAACGAACTGCCGCGCGACACCTGGATCGTCACTTACTGTGCCTGCCCGCGCGCCGAAGCCCAGGAAGCCGCCAACATCCTGCAGCAGAAGGGCTTCACCAAGGTCAAGGTGTTGTACGACGGGTACTTCGAGTGGCTGGCCCGCCAATACCCGACGTCCAAGGGCGAGAGTTAAGCCATGCTATCCTGAGCCGGAACGCAGTGGAGGCGAAGAATCCGCGTTGAGGCCCAGACACAAAACCTTTCAAATAACGATTATGTCATTCTGAACGGAGCGTAGCGGAGTGAAGAATCTCCGGGTTATCAGCTTGTCGATGCCAGCTACCAGGGAGATTCTTCGGCCTACGGCCTCAGAATGACATGCCCGATGCTCTTAATTGAAAAGGCATTGGGCCTGGACGGAGATCCTTCGCCCCCTCCGGTGGCTCAGATGACATACTGTGAGTCGTTCTCCGCTGTTTTACGCAGAACCGGCCTTTTCAGACCAGAGATTGGGGAATCGCGCCTGTCCCTGGCATAGCAAGATGATTTTTGGAGAGAGGCTATGGCCCGGCAAGTGTCAGAATCCGGCAGTCCCACGACCACTGACAGGGAACGCGTGCGCGAGGCTCAATCCCAACTGATCGATGGCCAGACAGCGATCAGACTGGCCGAGACCTTCAAAGCTCTCAGCGACCCCACCCGTGTCCGCATCATCTCCGTGCTGTCAGCAAGCGAGCTCTGCGTCCACGAGATCGCAGAGACGTTGGGCATGACCCAATCAGCGATTTCTCACCAACTGCGGACTCTCCGGGAGCTGCGCCTGGTCAAGTTTCGGCGGGAAGGCCGGCACATTTACTACACCCTGGACGATGAACACATTCGGGACCTCTTCCACCAGGGCCTCGACCACATCCTCCACGACTGATTGCACCCCGCTCACCGCCAGCGGGTGAGAATGGTCTCCCGCTGGAACAGCCTGACACCGAAATACAAAATGATTATGTCGATTATCGCCAGCAGAAATGTCCCGATCACGAAGCTGCGGAAATCGAACAGGATGCGGCCGGCTGTTTGGGCCAGGGCCACCGCGATCAGCGGCAGAACCACCAGCCCGCTCAACTGCTCCGCCACGCGCACATCGTTGACACGCGAGGAAATGATCACCGCCACATTCATGGCCAGGATACTCAGCAGCGGCGCGATAACCGTCATAGCCAGAATCCACTGCGAGCTCAGCAGAGCTGCATACACGGTCGGCCCGACGATGAAGCGGAGCAATGCGGCGTAGATGGCGAAGGCGATCCAGGTGATGACGATGGCCGGCACCGCCGCAGCCAGACTCTTGCCGGCCAGCAACTCCCCCGTGCTGATGGGAGTTGCCAGCAGCGGCTCCAGACTCCGGGTCGTCTTTTCCCCCACGATGCTGTAAGCCGCGATGTAGATCGGGATGAACAGAGGCATCAGCAAGAAGAAGAACATAAATTGCTGGCCCATGATGATCTGCAGCACCTCGACGGGCTCCAGAAGGGCCAGGGCCGGCGACAGCCGCGTGTACATCTGTACATCCTCTGGCGTGACCGAGCCGGGATCGCGGCTCATCATGTACAGCATGACCAGCGGCATCAGCGTAAACAGCAAGGGCAGACCCAGGATCATCGACAGGATCAGCTTGTTCTGGCGGACTTCGATCCATTCTTTGCGGATGATGGCCCAGGTTTTCATGATGTCTCCTCCCCCACCAGGCTGAAATACACGTCCTCCAACGAGTGCTCCAGCTCGGTCACGTACTGGATCTCGCCCCCTGCCTCCACCAGCTCACGCACAATCACCGGGTTCTGGACCTCGGGCTCCCGCACGTCGATCACTAACTGATTGTCTCGGGTCTCCACCTGCTGCACGAAAGGCAGACGCTGCACCACATCGATCAGCCGGGGCTCCAGCCGGCTCAACTGCACCACCGTCTGCCGGCCAAACAGCCGGCGTCGCAGATTCTGGGGCGTGTCAACAGCGATCAGACGCGTGTTGAGCACACCAATGCGGTCGCACAGACGCTCAGCTTCGTCCAGGTTGTGAGTCGTGAGGAGGGTCGTGCGCCCCTCGGTGCGCAGGTCGGCGATGAAGTCGCGCACGGTGCGTGCTGCCTGCGGGTCCAGGCCGGCGGTGGGCTCATCCAGGAACAGCACCGGCGGCTCGTGGAGCAGCGCTCGTGCGATAGCCAGCTTCTGGCGCATTCCTTTGGAGAAGCCGCCCACGGGTTCATGCCGGCGTTCCCACAGCCCCAGCATGCGCAGGAAGCGCTCGATCTGGGCCGGCTGTCGCTCCGTGGGCACCTCGTACAGCTCAGCAAAGAAACGGAGGTTCTGCTCCGCCGACAACTTCTCATACAGGCCAGGCGATTCGGTCAGAATGCCCACGCGCCGGCGCACTTCCATGTCCTCGGTTCCGAGGCGATAGCCGGCCACCTCCGCCGTACCGCTGGTCGGCGCGATCAGGGCTGTCAGCATGCGCACGGTCGTGGTCTTGCCGGCGCCGTTTGGCCCCAGCAGCCCGAATACCTCGCCTTCCTCGACGGACAGACTCAGATCATCGACGGCCAGCGTGTCACCGAACCAGCGAGTGAGATGAGTCGTGTGAATCAAAGATGACCCCTTTCGGTTTGGCAAGAAAACACCTACTGGCGTAGTTTCGGTGAGTTGAACCACAGGCCGGCAATTTTGTGCTCGCCGGCTGGCTCGAACACAACGCGCACGGTCACACTCTCCTCGTTCTCGAAACGCGCGTTGTAAATGACCACGATGAAACCGCCCTGTTTTTCGACACGTGATACCTCCCGGGACACATACGTGCCAATCTTGCCCACGATGTTCGATCGCGTGGTCTCAAAGGCCGACTCGTCAAGCGCGTCGCGCATCTTGGCGTTGAAATCGCGGGCAAAGGTGGCGTAGTCGCCGGCGTTGAAACCGGCCAGCAGGTTGTCAGTCATGGGGTCGGCGTATGCCAGCACCGCATCCCGGTCGGCACCGGTCAATGTCTGCACGCCGGGGCTACAGGCAGCGGCCAGCAAGACCAGACAGACCACAGCAAGCCAGCGCGAAAGTTTGCCCATGTGACTCACAGAACCTCCTCCCTGCCCCTGGGCGTTCACCAGTTTCCTGATGCGACCAGCAACCGGCTGGGGCGCTTAGCCCAACACCAGCGGGGCCAGCACATGCAGCACGATGTCAGCGCTGAAGTGGGCGACCATGGCCGCCAGCAATCCCCGCCGCCAGTACAGCCAGCCGAAGACCACGCCGGCCAGCCCGTTCAGCACCACGGCCCGAGTGATCACCAGCGCCGTCAGCGGCAGGATGGCTGCGATGGCCGGCAAATGCCCCAGGCCGAACAGAACCGCCGCCAGCACGTTTGCGCTCCACATCACGCCAGCGCCGGGACGGTCGGTGCGCGTCAGCTTGGCTCCGAGCCAGGCAAACAGCGTCATCACGCCCAGGCGTAGCAACAATTCCTCGTTGATGCCGCCGTAGAACGATGCCAGAAAGCCCTGCCACGCCGGCGGCCCGGATACCGTCTCAGAGGCAATAGACAGTCGTGGCGCGAAAAATCCCAGCTCCAGGGCGAGGATGCCGACGGCCGAGAGAGCGCCGGCCACGCTGGCCGGCACCAGCAGAGAACGGAATCGAGCCGGGGCCTCGGGGTCGCCGGCCAGCCAGGCCCGCAGGAGTGGAGCACCCAGGCCGACTTTACCACCCAACCAGAGCCCCAACCCCGTCGCGGCCGCGATCAATACCAGATTCTGGATGACCTGCCGGGTCAAAAGGGGCCACAGCGGGATGGGCAACGGCGGTAACGGTCCTGACAGGGTGAGAGAGTAGGGAATCACCCCCAGAATCCCCACCAGCGCCCCAGCCATCAGAACGCCGAACGCCTTCCAGCTCAGCCGGCGGGCCGCCGGCTCAGCCACGGTATCCACAGCCACTTCAGTCATACTCATTCCCGCACAATTAGCAGCGGGGTCGGTGATCCCCCTGCGAGCGATTGCGACCCACTGAAATATACGAGCCAGCCGGCGCTGGGTTCCAACCTAGCCAGGCAACTCATTCGCCGGCTCGGACGCTTATGTTTCGGGCAGCGTGGGTAAGGGGAGCTTCGGCTTTTGGCTGAAATCCGGCAATTTAGGCGGGTGCTCGGCCAACAGCTTCTGGATTTCCTCAATGGCACGCTCCAGTTGTGGATCGCGGCCGGCCACGTAGTCCTGTGGCCGGATCTCCACCTCGATGTCCGGGTCGGTGCCGTAGTTCTCCACACCCCATCCCACATCCTCAAACCAGTACGAGAACTCCGGTTGGGTCGTGACGCCGCCGTCCACCAACGAATCCCGGAAGCTGATGCCGATGACACCGCCCCACGTGCGCTTGCCGATCAGCGGCCCCAGGCCCATCAGCTTGAAGGCATGGCTGAAGATATCGCCATCGGAGCCGGCCTGCTCGTTGGTCAGTGCGACCATAGGGCCCAGCACCGAGTCGGCCGGGTAAGGGATAGGCTCACCCCAACGCTGCACGTCGTAGCCCAGCCGGCGTCGTGCCAGCTTCTCCAAAATCAACTGCGAGACGTGGCCGCCGCCGTTGAAGCGCACATCCACAATGAGCCCTTCACGTTCCACCTCAGCCAGATAACCTCGGTGGAATTCGGCGTAGCCTCGTGGACCCATATCAGGGATGTGGACATAGCCCACGCGGCCATCGGTGGCCTCATGGACTCGCTGGCGATTGGCTTCCACCCACTCCCGATAGCGGGCGGATGCCTCACTCCGCAGCGCCTTGACCGTGACGGTGCGCGGCTCTTCCTCACCGGCGAAGGTCAACAAGACCTCGTTGCCGGCCTGGTTCACCAGCAACTCCTGTGGGGAGACTTCGCGACCCACCTTGCGCCCGTTCACGGCGATGAGCCGATCCCCAGGCTGGACGTTGATGCCGGGTCTCGCGAGTGGCGAACTCGTGCTCTCGTCCCACACATCACCACGAACGATGTGGGTCACGACCCAGCTATCCGTTTCAGCATCGTACTGCAGATCAGCACCCAGAAATCCCTGGTCGTAGTGCGGATTCGGGGGATAATCGCCGCCCATTTCATAGGCATGGGAGGTGCCAAGTTCTCCCTGCATCTCCCACATCAGGTCCGAGAACTCCGACCGCGTCGCAACGCGGCGGACCAGCGGGAAGTAGCGCTGATAGACGGCCTGCCAATCAACGCCAGACATGTCTTCGGTCCAGAATTGATCGCGTTGGAGGCGCCACGCCTCCCGGTACATCTGCTCCCATTCGGCCTGGGGCTCGACAGACACCTTGATACGATCGAGGTCCAGCCAGCCGGTCTTGCGGCTTGGTGACCAGCCGTTGTTGTCCGGCTTCACGCCGGCCTTCAACACCCGCAGGCGGTTGCCGGCGCGGTAGATCAGGGTTTTGCCATCCATTGAGACATCGAAGTTTGTGATACCCTCGATGAGCACTTCGTGCTTTTGCTCTTCGAAGTCGTAAACTTCGAGTCTGCTTGAGGCCGACGGCACCGAGTTGGACCAGGATCGGTTCAACGCCCCTTGAATTGGATATGAGGAGAAAAGGACCTTGTCCTTGATACCCCGTATCTGCAGGTAGCGTCCCTCTGGCACCGGGAAAGCCAACACCCGGTCGCTGATCCCCTCCAGATCGATTTCGACGACCAGCTCCTTCTTTTCCTCGTCCTTCTTCTCCTTCTCATCGGCCGGCTCCTGCCCCTCACCAGCTTTGCCCTCATTACTTGAGTTATTCGGCTTATCTTGGGACGCTTTCTCGCCCGGCGCTCGCGGAACCGGAACAAAAGGCGATGGTAGATCCGCCTGCAGGGTGATCAGGTAGGGTCGTACACCCCACGGGAAGTTCAAGTCGAAGTGCATGTTGTCGTAGACCGGGTCGAAGTCGCGATAGGACAGGAAGTACAGGTACCTGCCGTCGGGGTCGAAAGCCGGCCTCACATCCCGCAACACCGGCCGGGTCACCGGCCACGTCTCCCCGGTCTCCACACGACACAGCTTGATGACGGTTGTGTGATGGGTATCCGAGAATCCGTATGCGATCCAGCGACCGTCGGGGGACCAGGCGATACCACGAATGCGACCGTGCCGGCTCCGGTCCAGCACGCTCATGGATCGTGACTCCAAATCGACCAGGATCAGCTCATTGCGATGGTTGCTGAGCGCCACCTGGTCGCTCTTGGGCGACACGACCAGGTTGACAGGCCGGCCTATGTCCAGACCCTCCAGCCGTTCAGGGTCCTGGCTGCCATCCGCATGGTGGATCTCCAGCGCTTCCTCGCCGGCGGCATCGCTGACCATGACCAGGCGCTTGCCGTCTTTTAGCCAGGACGCCAGCCTGTAGCGTACGCCATTAGGTTCGCCGTGCTGAATGACAGCACCTTCCCAGTTCGCCATGGTAAACGGCTTGCCCCGGGACGTGACCACAACCGAATGCCCCTCTGGATGAACATCGTACCACTGAAGATATTCTTCAGCGTCCACAAACTTGCGGTTGCGCTGGACTCGTGGGCTGTGAAATTCCACATCGATCTGCCGGGTCTCATCGGTTGCCGGATCGAAAACGTACAAGTCCGCGCCGGCATGGTAGACGATGCGCCGGCCATCTGTCGCCGGGTGACGAACGTAGTAGTCGTTGTGGCGGGTGTGCCGCTGCAGGTCCTCTCCTGTCGGCAAACAGGAGTAGAGGTTGCCAATGCCTTCGTGGTCGGACACGAAGTAGATGCGCTCACCGACCCACAGTGGCATGGCGACGTTGCCCTCCAGCTTGATCAGCCGGCGCCATTCGCCGCTGCCGTCTGGGTCGATCCATATGTCGCCGGTCAGGCCGCCCCGGTACCGCTTCCAGCGTGCCAGGTCCGTGGTGTTGCGACCGATGACCATGCCACCATCGGGACCAAAGGAGATGCTCATGGCCGGCCCCGTCGGCAATTGCTGAGGCTCGCCGCCATCTGCGTGGACGGTGTACAGGCAGTACAGGCTGCTGAAAGGCTGGGCGGTGTTGCTGGCGAAGATGATGGACTGGCCGTCGGGGCTCCACCCGACGACCCGGGTGCCGGCCCCGAGGTATGTCAGGCGTTTGGCCGGGCCAC
The DNA here is from genome assembly GCA_964474265.1 of uncultured Anaerolineales bacterium. Classification (GTDB taxonomy): domain Bacteria; phylum Chloroflexota; class Anaerolineae; order Epilineales; family JAANWY01; genus CAYYSH01. Next base: position 4,281 of record CAYYSH010000068.1, on the reverse strand, counting down.
CCGCCGCCGGCATGCGGTACACCTCGGGATGGCCCTCGTCACGCCCTGTGAAAGCCAGCGTCGATCCGTCTGGCGAGAGGGCCGGCCACGATGCCTGTCCCAGGTTAGAGGTTAGCCGGCGGGCGATACCGCCGGATGCCGAAACCGTCCAGAGATCGTCTTCGCACACGAAAACGACCGTGTCATCATGAATCGTGGGAAATCGATAGTAACCTGCCTCTGTCATCACCTACCCTTTCGTTCTACACATAAGCATAGTGAACTACCGGTAATCATACCATCAGTTGGCCGGGTTTGCCAACGGTAGATTGCCGGTTCGCGAGTGAACTGGACGGCCGGGAAGTTAGGGTCAGGTTTTGCGCCCGGTTGTCAGCTTGTTCCGGACCTCACGGACCACGTGCGGAGCAAGCTCCTCGCGGTTTGCGTCCAGATACCGGGCAACGTCATCTGGGTGCTTCTTGGTTAACTCGCGCAAAGCCCAGGATATCGCCTTTGTAATCATGGGGTGTCGCTCCTGCCTGACCTGATCGACCAGATCCAACGTGACCTCGGGGAAGCTGAGGTCTTTGCGGCCACGGTTGAGCCAGGTGGTGGCGACGAGGGCCAGCCGGCGACTCCACACATTCTCGTCCTGGATCAGCTCGTAGAGGTGTTTGACCCTGGGCTCAGGCTGGCTCAGAATCCAGGGGCCCAGGATGCGCTGGCCAAGGCTGTCTGTCACTTCCCAATTGTCCAGACGCCGGCGCCACCTGTCAAAGTGCGCCCACTCCAGATCAGGGATGAACCGTTTGTAGCGTTGCAGCAACTCTGATGCCAGGATCAACTCCTCGCGGGATTCGCCGGCCCACAAGGCTTCAAACAGCGCCAGCAGATCGGAACGGCTAACGGTCTTGTGCTCGCGACTCCATGCTTTGGCCAGATCGCGAATCTGGGGCACACGCAGGCCGTATATCCTCAGTGTTGTGGGCACCGCCATCTCCATCCCCCGGCGATGATCCGCATCAGCCAGTTTCTCGATCTGGGCCAGCATCTTTCGGCGCTCGGATTCTACATCCATCTTTGCACCTCTAAGGCAGCATGTTATGCAGCATGTAATCTACTGCAAATTGCAATACCTCATCTTCCTCGGTGTCCTCATCATCACTTGCAGCAATGTCCGGCGTCACGCCCCGGCCATCGCCATACCACTGTCCCGTCGGTGACAGCCACCTGGCGATGGTCAAGTGCAACATGCACTCTTCGATAAGCGGAATTGTGTTTTGAATGGTCCCTTTTCCGTATGTCTTGCCCCCGATAACGACACCTCGTCCCCGTTCCTGAATTGCGACTGCTGCCGTCTCTGCCGCCGAGTAAGTGTGTTCGCCAACGAGCACGACCAGCGGGATATCTGGGGCAATCGCCTCCCCCTGTGCCTGATACTGTTTCTTCTCCCCGTTCTTGAGCTCGGCAGTAAACAGTACCCCGTCTTCAACAAAGTAACTCAGGATGTCACGCGCGGTGTTCATGGAACCGCCGCCATTACTGCGCAAGTCCCAGATTACGCCCTTGGGATGTTGAGCCAGCAATGCCTGCAGGGCTTGCTTCATCTCCTGGGCGGCATTCAGCGTGAAGGTGTATTGGCCGATGTAAGCAACCCCTTCGGGCAGCATGCGTGCTGATACAATC
>CAYYSH010000068.1:0-2606 GCA_964474265.1 uncultured Anaerolineales bacterium | reverse complement strand
ACAATCGGTCGCTTCCGACGTATCGGGGCGAACTCCAGAATCTTGTCCCCGCGTCTGACCACGATGTGGGCCGGCGTGCCTACCGGGCCGCGAATCAATAGTGCTGCCTCAGAAACGGTGGTATCCTCCGTGAATGGCACGCCGTCCACCGAAAGTATGACATCCCCCAGGCGCAGCCCCACCTGGTCAGCCGGCTCCCCAGGAAGAACCACGCTGACGACCATCTCCCTGTTTCGAACTTCGGGAAACAGGCCGATGATACCAGAGTGGCCGGCAAAGTCGTCCAGGAATCGCCGGCTGACAACCGGCTCGAAGAATGCTGAGAAAGGATCTCCGATGCTGCGTAGCATCCCCCGAATGGCGGCATACGTCAGCTCGCGATTCGTGGGAACTTCACCCGGATACTCTGACAACAGATGGTGGCGAACCTGCTCGATCAGCACAATATCAGGCCCCAACTGCCGGCCTCGTACAACCCAGCCAATCGCAAACCAGGTCGCGCACAGGAAAAGAAGCCAGACCAGGGTTGAGGCTTTTTGTCGGTCAATCTGACGTATCACAGGCAGATCACCCTCCATAACAAACAACAGCGACGGCCGTAACCATCGCTGTTGTCTAGTCTGGTGCCGGGACTTTCCGTCGCTAGTCAGCCCAGCCCAAATTGCCGCCCGTGTAGGCGAAGTCACCCGTGTAGGCGAAATCGCCCGTGTAGGCGAAGTCGGCGGCCAGGTTTGAGCCGGCACCACCTACAAACAGCGGCAATACCAGGAGGGTGACTAGAATCAGGAGACTAAGGAGCGCGAGCGATTTGATCATGGATGCCTCCTTGTATTGTGAGGAAAGCACGACAAACCCAACATGCAGTATTATATGAGCTTCTGATGGCTATGTCAAGCTGCCGTTGTGCAGCAACTTCAAAAACAGCTCCACGACTCGGGGGTCGAACTGTTTGCCGGCCTGCTCCTGAATGTAGGCCCGTGCCTTTTCCTCCGACCATGCGGGGCGGTATGGCCGATCCGAACACAGGGCGTCATACACGTCTACCACGGCGAATATGCGTGCTGCCAGCGGAATTTGCTCACCTCTCAACCCCTGGGGGTAACCTGTCCCGTCCCACCTCTCGTGATGGCAGTACGGGATGTGCAGCGCCGGCCGCAGAAACGGGATCGACACCAGCATCTGGCGGGCGAACACCGGATGCTGACGGACCACGGCCCACTCCTCTTCCGTCAACTCGCCCGGCTTGAACAGAATGCTGTCCGGAATCCCCATCTTGCCGATGTCATGCAGCAGAGCACCACGCCGCACGTGGACCAGTTCCTCGTCGGTCATTCCCATAGCCTGGGCCAGGGTCAACGTCATCTCGGTAACGCGCCGGCTATGGCCTTCTGTTTCCTGATCCCGCAACTCCAGAGCCCTGGCCCAACCCTCAAGAGTTGTGTCGTAGGCCAGGGTGAGCTCCACGTTCGAGCGTTGGAGTTGATTGAACAGCGTCACATTATCAACCGCAATCGCTGCCTGCGCCGCGACGGCTTCGAGAAAATCTGGCCACTCCGGATCCGGGTCCAACGGTCTGCGGTGGAACAACTCCAAAACACCCTTGACCTGGCCTCTGGCGATCAGAGGCGCCGCGTAGTAGGCGACGAAACCCTCGGTGGCGAGAAGCGGCGCACGCCTGCTTGCGTTTTCCGACTTGCGAAGGTCAGGGATGTATATGAGTTGCCGTTCCAAAGCGGCCCGACTGGGCAAGCCCTCACCTAACCTGAGTTCCGTTTCCTCCATCCGATGGGTGCGGAAGCCACGGCCGGCAGCAAATTGCAACGTCTGAATGTGCGGATTCAACAGCAGGATATCCGCAGCATGAATGTTTAGCTGATTGGTCAACTGCTCCAGCAAAATGCTGAAGGTCACATCCATATCCAGGCTGGAGGTAATGGCGACGTCAATCGTGCGCAGGGCGGCAAGCCGTTGCAGGCGGCGCTCCGTCTCCTCGTGCAGCGTGGCGCGACGGATGGCGTTAGCCGCCATGTCAGCCACAGCCGTCAGGACCCGGAGTTCCTCTTCGAGGATGGGGGCCTGCCGGCCCACCCAAAGCGCCCCGATCACCTGCGCGTGGGCCACCAGAGGCACGCAGGCAACGGCGGAGAGTCCCTGGAAACGACCGGGATCGACGGCATTCGGATCACTGCCGGCCTCATGGGTCACGTAGGGTCGTCCTGTAGCAACGACCTGCCCGCTGATCCCTTCGCCGGGGGCAAGGCGCGTCCCGGTCCAACCGACCCAGACACCCTGCCCCAACTCGATCACCATCTCGCGGGTCACGGGGTCTTGTACAGCCACGGCTGCACCTTCGGCCTCGAAAAGATCCGCAAGCTGCCCGAGGACGACCGGCAACATCTCAGCCCGAGTGGGTGCGGAGCGCAACGCGGTGGCAACCCTGACGATGGCCTCCAGCTCATGCTCACGCTTCTTGCGCTCCGTGATATCTTCCACGGCTCCCTCGAAATACAGTAATTGCCCGCGATCATCACGGACCAGCCGGCTGCTATGCCGCACCCAGATGACAGTGCCGTCTCGCCGGCGCGCCTGGGCCTCCATGTCGCGTA
>CAYYSH010000067.1:0-12124 GCA_964474265.1 uncultured Anaerolineales bacterium | reverse complement strand
GTGTGGGCCAGCCGGCTTCCAGAGGCTGGCCCACACCGACAACTCGCCCATTGCCGCCATGGGCGATCCTGGCCGGCGGCTGTACGGCATCCAGTTTCACCCCGAGGTCGTCCACACGCCCCAGGGCCGCGATCTGATCCGCAACTTTCTGCGCCACGCGTGCGGGCTGCAGGGAACCTGGACACCCGGCGCTTTCATCGAAGAATCGGTCGCAGCTATCCGCCGGCAGGTTGGCAGCGGGCGCGTAGTGCTGGGACTCTCGGGGGGCGTCGACTCGTCGGTGACGGCCGCACTGGTGCATCGTGCAGTAGGCGATCAACTGACGTGCATTTTCGTGGATCACGGGCTGCTGCGGGCCGGCGAGGCGGAACAGGTCATCGACACCTTCCGCCGCAACATGGGCATGCGCCTGGTCTTCGTGAATGCCGCCGACGAATTTCTGAACGCACTGCAAGGGGTCACCCATCCCGAGGAAAAACGGCGCATCATCGGCGAAAAGTTTGTGCGCATTTTCGAGCGCGAAGCCCGCAAGCTTGGCCGAATCGACTTCCTGGCCCAGGGCACCATTTATCCGGACGTGATCGAAAGCGCTGCACGTGACCGCCCCCACGCCCGGCGTATCAAGACCCACCACAACGTGGGCGGGCTGCCCGAGGACATGGACTTCGAGCTGGTCGAGCCGCTGCGCTACCTCTTCAAGGACGAAGTACGCAAGATCGGTCTGGAGCTGGGGCTGCCCGAAGAAATCGTGTGGCGGCAGCCTTTCCCTGGTCCAGGGCTGGCGGTGCGCATCATCGGCGAAGTGACCCGCGAACGGCTGGAGACCCTGCGTGCGGCTGATGCCATTGTCCGCGAGGAAATCGGCGCCGCCGATCCCGAGCGGCAGGTGTGGCAGTATTTCGCCGTGCTGCCCCTCGTGCGCAGCGTGGGCGTCATGGGCGACGGGCGCACTTACGGGCACCTGGTTGCCGTGCGGGCGGTGACCAGCCAGGACGGCATGACGGCTGACTGGGCGCGCCTGCCCCACGAGGTCCTGGCGCGCATTTCCACCCGCATCGTCAACGAGGTTCCAGGGGTGAATCGCGTCGTCTACGACATCACCAGCAAGCCGCCGGCCACCATCGAATGGGAGTAATCAGGTGAGGTTCGACCCATGTCCCTGCCCGATGCGTTGATCATCAGCCAGCTACGCCTGGTACGTGGTGTCCGCCAGGATGAGACGCCAACGATTGGCATCTTTGAGCCCCGCTCCGTCCTGCGCCGGCAAGAGTCCGGTACCCTTTTCGTCCTCATCGACCTGCTGGCCGAAACGCAGGATGACGATGCTCTTCTTCGAGACTTGATGGAGACAACGCGAAGAGCCTACGAGCAGGAGACGGGGAGTATTACCCGCCGGCTGCGTCACGCCATTGCCGCTGCCAACCAGTTCCTGTTGGACTGGAACCGCGAGCGAACCGACGGGCGGCAAGCAGCCGGCATCACCTGCGCTGTGCTGGTTGGCGAGGAGGTCTACCTGGCACAGGCCGGGCCGGCGCTGGCGATCGTCGCACAGCCGGGCATGGTTGACCGATTCCCCGAGAACTCACCCTGGCTGAGCGAAGAACCGCTTGAATCCATACCAGGCGGCATCTGGACACCACTGGGGCTGAGCCGCGAGGTGTATGCCGATCTCAACTTCACGCGCATCGGTCCCGGCTACAACCTGTGCCTGGTGTCTGCCCACCTTCCGCAACTTCTGACTGAGGATGAGATCGCTGAGATCCTGGATCAAGAACCTGAGGACGTCACGCGAGACCTGGCGGTGATCGCGTCGGGGCAGAGTCTTTCGGCGGTGGTCGTTGGCCTCGTCGAGCCCGAACCGGTGGAGATCCCGCCGGCTGTTGAGTCAGCGCCTGAACCTCGCGGGCCTGGTCTGGGGACCCGGATTGGGAAGGGGATGCGCCGGGGAGTCATCGCCATCGGATCAGTGGTGGTCACCATACTCGGGGGTATCACGAAGATTCTGGAGGGATTGCTCCCCGAGCGAATCGGAGCCGGCGCCTCAGAGCGCCGGCGACAGGCATTGATGTGGCTGGCCATTCTCATTCCAGCGGCTCTCACAGTTCTGACGGTCGCCATGTACTGGGGCCGGCGTGGTGACGAGGAGACACGGTTCCTGGGCCTCGTTCAGTCGGCCTCAAGCCGGGTCGAACAGGCACAGGCGTTGTCTGAGACCAATCCAAGTCAGGCTCGCCAGCTCCTTCAGGCGGCCTCTCAGGACCTTGATCAGGCGTTGCGCATCCGCCCGGGCGATGCCGCAGCTCAGCGTCTGCGGGCGGAGGTGGTGGCACAATTGGAGGCCGCGGAGGGGATCGTCCGCCTGACAGACCTGAACGTCGTCGCCTCTCTGCCAGGGGATGCCAGGGAACGCCGCCGGCTGATTCTTCAGGGCACATCGGCGTTCGTGCTGAACGTTTCCGAGCAGGTCGTGTATCGCGTCGGGTTAGGCGACCGGCGTATCATCGAGGTGCTGAAATCCGACGATCTCTACGGCGATCAGTTGGTAGGGCCGCTGGTAGACATGACCTGGGTGCCTCCCGGCAGTGTGCGGGGCCTGGGCGCAGTGGTGGCGTTAGACTCAACCGGCACAGCTTGGCAGATCGACGCAGCAGGTGTCGTAACGCCGCTCAAAGTGGCGGGAGCCGAAAACTGGCGTGGACTGCGGCTGCTGGGGGGATTTGCCGGCAACCTGTACGTGCTCGACGTCGGCCTGGGACAGATCCTGAAGTATTCCCCCACGGCGGATGGCTACGCGCTCCCGCCGGTCGATTGGCTGGCGCCGGACGCTGCGGTCAATCTGGAGGATGCTGTAGACATGGCCATTGATGGCGCGATTTATCTGCTTCGATCGAGTGGCCGTGTGGAGAAGCTGGTGGCCGGCAAGCCCGTGCCCTTCGATCAACCCGATGAATTCGACCTGACAGAGCCTATCGCCTGTTTTACGGCACCCCCAGCCGGACGCGTTTTCCTGGCAGACCCTACGCGCATCCTCGAATTCGACGACGCCGGCATCTTCCAGCGCCAACTCCTGCCGCCGGAAGGCAAATGGCAACGACTGAGCGCCCTGTGGGTGGACAGGGTCAATGGCTGGCTCTACGCGGTGGACGCCGGCCGGCTGGTCATGGCACCGCTGCCATAGCCGGCGAGAAGCGCGACGCCTCGCACCCCATCGACCAGGATCATTGATTGTTGGCTTTTGTCCCCACGTGCACCGTGACGGTTCCCAGAGCCAGCCTGAAGTAGGTGACTTCGTGCAGGCCGGCTTCACGCATCACGTCGGCCAGTTCAGGCGGTGTCAGAAAATTCTGCACTGAGGCCGGCAGATATGCGTACGCATCTCCCTCGCTGACGAGCCCCCCGATAGCCGGCACCAGCCGACCAAAATAGATGGCGAAGAGATCCCTGAACAGGGGTGTGGCCGGCTGGGTGACCTCCAGGCAGACGACGCGCCCTCCCGGTCGCACCACGCGCCGCTGTTCTCGAAAGGCGTGTGTGACATCGACGACGTTGCGCATCATGAAAGCGCTGAGGCAGGCGTCGAAGGTCTCATCCTCGAAGGGCAACTGGAGCGCATCACCGCCGGCGAAGTGGATGGGCGAGGCGGGCCGGCTACGCAGCTTGGCCTGGCCGACCTGCATCATCGGCAGTGCAAAATCGACACCGATCACCGTGGCTGAGGGCTGCACCTCCAGCACGGCCAACGCCAGGTCACCGGTGCCTGTCGCCAGATCGAGGACGCGGCCATGGGCCGGCACCCGGGCCTGTCGTGCAGCAAACCGTCGCCAATTCTGATCCTGCCCGAAGGTCATCAGGCGGTTCATCAGATCGTAGCGGCCCGAGATGCGCCCAAACATGCCTCGGACGTAGGAGGCCTTGTTCGAAGGATCGGGGAGAACACTCATCGGCGCTGGCGTTTCCGGTGCGGGTGTGGCTCAATCACAACACATCCTGATCCTCGACCTTACGCCAGGGCATCCGCCAGGATCTCGATGGGGTGGCGCGCGGTGCGGCCGGCCCCGTGGGAGATCTGCTGGCGGCAGGAGATGCCGGCTGCCGCAATCGCGGTGGTCGAGGCTGCAGAGCGGACCGCCGGCAGCAACCGCAGGTTGCCGATCTTCATCGACATGTCATAGTGCTCTGCCTCGAAGCCAAAAGCGCCAGCCATCCCACAGCAGCCCGAATCCACTTCCTCCACCTCACAGCCCATCAACCCGAGCATGCGCAGCGTTGGCCCTGTACCCACCAGTGCTTTCTGGTGACAGTGCCCGTGAACGAGCACCTTCTCGGGCCTCTTGCCATTGAACTGCAGGTTCAACCGGCCCTCATCCAGCAGTTTCACGACGAATTCCTCGATGAGGAAGCTGTTCTCAGCCACGATGCCGGCCCGTGGATCATCAGCCAGCTCGGGATACTCGTCGCGTAACGTCAGCAGGCAACTGGGCTCCGTGCCCACGATGGGAATGCCGGCCTCAGCATACGGTGCCAGGAGGTCGATGTTGTGCTCGGCGTTGGCTTTAGCCTCCTTCAGCAGACCTTTGGAGATCATGGGCCGGCCACAGCATTTCCGGCGCTCCACCAGGATCGGCTCGTAGCCGGCGGCTTCCAGCACTCGTACCGCCGCCTGGCCGATGGAGGGCTGGTTGTAGGTCATGAAGGTATCATGGAACAGGACCACCCGACCATTCGGCGCGCCTCCATTTCGAGGGCGTTTACGGAACCAGACATCGAAGGGCTCGGCGGCGAACTCGGGGATGGGGCGCTCGGGTGCCAGGCCCAGGCGCTGCCTGACGATTCTGGACAGCGGGTTGTTCGCCAGCAGGTTGGACCATGGCGCTGTGGCGGATCCCAGCCGGCTGAGTTCATGAATGTGGCCGAAAATCCGCGCACGCAGCGGCACGCCGTACCGGTCAGCCCGATGAGCCAACACCTCATACTTGAGCTTGGCCATGTCCACCGCTGAAGGACATTCGGCCTTGCAGCCCTTGCACTCCAGGCACAGGTCCAGCACTTCCAGCATGCGATCGCTCGTCAGGTCATCGAGGGGCAATACGCCAGATAGAGCGGCGCGCAACGCATTGGCCCGCCCGCGGGTGGAATGCTCCTCATCGCGGGTAGCCATGTACGAGGGGCACATCGTCCCGACGCCGTCCTTCCGGCAGATACCGATGCCACTGCACATTTCGATAGCACGTGCGAAATCACCTTCCCGCGGATACCGGAAATAGGTCTGGATGGGCGCTGTCCGATAGTCAGGGCCGTAGCGCAGGTTGTGGGTCATGGGCTCGGCGTCAACGATCTTCCCGGGGTTCATGATGCCTTTGGGGTCCCAGACCTGCTTGACTTGCTTGAACAGTCGGTAGAGTTCAGGCCCGAAGATGCGCTCGTTGAACTCGCTGCGCACCAGACCGTCGCCGTGCTCGGAGCTCATGACACCGTCGTATCGCTGTACCAGGCCACAGACAGCCGTGGCGATGGCGTGCATCTTCTTGACTTCGTTGCCATCCTTGAGGTTGATGAGCGGGCGCACGTGGACACAGCCGGCGCTGGCATGCGCATAGGCGGCCATTCGAGCGCCATACGCCTGGCAAACATCCCGGACGTTGCGGATGTACGCCGCCAGATGCTCGACCGGCACCGCCGGATCCTCGATGAAGGGGATCGGTTTGTGGTCGCCGGGCAGGCCCATCAGGAAGCCCAGGCCGGCCTTGCGCACACTCCAGACCCGGCCTTTCTCCTCTGCTGTGACAGCCCGCACGATGGCCGTGCCGATATGATTCTGCTTCAGGTGAGCCTCCAACTCATCCAACTTGCTTTGCAACTCAGCGTCTGATTCGCCGTAGAACTCGACGATGAGAACAGCTTTCGGATGACCCTCAATCCAGGTCAGTTGCCGGGCATACTCCGGCACATCGCGCACCAACCCGATCATCATCTCGTCGATAAGTTCCACCGCCGAAGGATTGCACTCCAGAATGACCGGGGTGGCCTCCATGGCGTCGATGAGATCATCGAAATGCACAATGCTCAAAGCCGTCATCCTGGGGCGTGGAACCAGGTTGACCTTCATCTCCGTTAACGCGGCAAAGGTGCCTTCCGACGCGACCAGGAGCTTGAACAAGTTGAAAGGTTCTTCGCCTTTCAGTTGGCGAGCTATCCTGTCCAGTTGGTATCCGCCTGAACGGCGCCAGTGCCTGGGATACTGCGTCTGGATGAGGTCGAGATTGTCGGTCACAAGCTGACGCACGGAGCGGTAGATGGCTCCCTCCAGGTTATCTTGCTGCATTTTGGCCTGAACCTGCGCATCGTCCAGTGGCCCAAAGTGAACAGGCGAGCCGTCAGAGAGCACCACGTTGGCCTCCAGGGCATGATCCACAGGACATCTGTACAAAATGGAGTGTGCGCCGGTGGAGTTATTGCTCAAGATGCCCCCCATGGTCGCCCGGTCGCTGCTGGCCGGATCAGGGCCGAACTGAAGGCCATGTGCCGCCAGATGCCGATTGAGCTGGTCGAGGACGACGCCCGGCTGCACGCGGACCCATCCTTCCTCGCGGTTGACTTCGAGGATGCGGTTCATGTACTTCGACATGTCGATGTGGATGGCATGTCCCACGGCCTGGCCGGCCAGACTGCTACCGCCGCCACGCGGTAGCACCGGCACACCGTGGCGATATGCCACCTCCACCGTGGCGATCACATCATCGGCGTGACGCGGCAAGACCACACCGATCGGCTCGATCTGATAGATGCTGGCGTCGGTGCTGTAGAGGACACGAGTATACTTGTCGAAGCGAACCTCACCCTCAACAACACGCTCCAGCTCGTAAACGAGTTCCCTGGTTTCCTCTGCCACTGTCTCATCCATCACGGCCTGGGTTGCCATCGCTCTCATCCCTCCCAACCTGTCTCGACCTCGCCCGATCCTTCTGTCCCCTCTGGCTCCTCCGGTTCTTCGAGCTCCTCGATGTCTTCTATTTCCTCTCCCTCCTCTGGCTCCGCCATCTCTGCCGCAAGCCACTCGCTCTCGATAGCCGCATCCACCAGTACGGCATCCGGCCCAATCGTCAGCACATAGCCGGCTATGGCGGTCTGGGACCGTGTACCCAGCAGGTCTCCCTTGCCGACTTCGTAGCGAGTGATCTGGAAAGTTTCGTCATCCACCTCGTAGTCTCGAACCTCGCCCAGCAGCCGGCCCTTGTTCGTCAGCACCCGATTACCGACGATGCGCCGCTTGTCCCGAGATAGCTCCTGAGCTTCAGCGACCTCGTCGATACGGACCGCAGACGTCTCTGAATCTACCGTGATTGCGTTCTCGCCGATAGCCTGGACGGCATCGACCGGGATCACGCGGGTCTCACCAAAGAAACCGCCTTTGCCGAGCTGCAACCACCGGACCTTGCCGGCGTCCACATCGACGAGCAGGGCGTCTACCTTACCCAGTTCCTTGCCTTCTGCAACACTCACTACAGGCATGCCTCTGATTTCCTTCCACCAGGCCATGGTGTCCTCCCTTCACTCAGTGAACAGTGATCCGTAAACGGTGATCAGTGCTGGAAGCTGATTACCGTTTACTGTCTACCGGCTTTATCAGGCATCACCACTCCGAAAAATCGTTGGGGCCGGTCTTCGACCGTGCCCCCTGGCGCGGTCAGAGATCGGCCAGAGCCAATTTTCGGATGGGCACTTTGTGCAGACCCATCATTCTTTCACGTACGGTTGGCCATCAGCCGCCGGCGGAATGGCACGGCCAATGATGCCGGCCAGTACAATCATCGTCGCCACATAGGGTGCCATGAGCAGGAACTCCGACGGGATCGGGACCCGCAGGATCTGGAGCTTGGTCTGCAAGGAGTCGGCGAATCCGAAGATGAGCGAGGCTCCGAAAGTACCGATGGGGTTCCACTTGCCGAAAATCATCGCGGCCAGGCCGATGAACCCTTTGCCGGCCGTCAACAACTCGTCGAAACGACCGACTGTACCAATCGTGAAATACGCGCCTCCCAGGCCGGCCACCACTCCTCCCAGGATGACAGCCACGTAGCGAGTGCGATACACGTCGATCCCCAATGTGTCCGCAGCACGCGGGTGCTCACCGACAGCGATGGTGCGCAGCCCCCAGCGGGTGTAAAACAGCCCGATGTGGATCAACACAATGACGAGAAACATCAGATAGATGATGATGTTCCCTTCAAACAAGACAGGCCCAACGATCGGGATATTGGATAAAAACGGAATGGGGATCGGCTTGAGGATGCCGGAGTTGTTGAGATGCTGATACGCCGGCTGGGCGAGGAACCGCGCCGTCAGATAGCTGGTGAGGCCGGCGGCAAAGATGTTGATCACGGTGCCGCTGACAATTTGATCAACCCTAAAACGAATTGACATCCAGGCGTGCCACAAGCCCATGATAGCGCCAGTCAGAAGGGCGGCCAGCAGCCCAAGCCACAGGCTGCCCGTGATGCTCGCAACCACCACTGCCACAAACGCCGCGGACAGCATCATACCCTCGATGGCGATGTTGATGACGGCCGATCGCTCACACAGAACGCCGCTCAGACCGCCCAGCGCAATGGGAACCGAACGCTGGAGCGTGGCCTGGAGCATTCCCACCAGGTTAAGGGATTTCCCACGAGCTGCCCACACCAGGAATGCGAAGATGAAGACCAGGAATACGAGCAGAAACGCCAGGTTGAGCCAGCGGCCAAAACCACGGATGAGCTGGTACAGGCCGGCCACCAGGCACACCCCACCCAGCAGATAGAGGGTGCTCTGCGTTGGCAGAATCCAGGGCGGCAGCTTGACAGCCACCGTCGCGCGACCGGGGTTCAAGATGAACTTCGTCTTCAAGTCCGGGTTGAGCCCTTGCGCGAAAACGAACAGGATGAACACGCCGGCCAGTACGAAGATCGTGCCCAGAATTCGTTCGCGCGTTATCAGCTTCGCCCGAGGTCGAATTGCCTGTGCTGCTGTAGCCATAGCTTTATCCCAACACTCCCTGCTCGCTCCTCTATTATGAATCCCTATGACGCGCCCCAGCCACGCGTGAAGACCTGCTCGCCAACCACCCGCTCGGCCCGGATGCGGTAAATCCGGCGTATCATCTCCGGGGCGGCCACGAACATGATGATGAGGGCCTGCAGGATCGCGATGATGTCAACCGGGATATGGGCCATTGACTGCATCTTGGTAGCGCCGGCTCTGAGGCTGCCAAACAGCAGCGAAGCCAGCACCACACCAACCGGATGGCTCTTGCCTAACAACGCTAACGCTATACTGTCGAAGCCGAAGCCAGGGGAGAAGCCGGCGGCCAGGAAGTGAGTCACACCCAACACCTGGGCCGTGCCGGCCAGGCCGGCCAGACCACCGCTGAATGCCATGGCCAGCACAAAGCTCCCCGATACGCTGATGCCGCTGTAGCGGGCCGCATCCGGGTTCGCGCCGACGGTCCGAATCTCAAACCCCAGAGTTGTCTTGAACAGGAACCAGTACACCAGAGCGGCAGCGCCCAGGGCCAGCAGGAAGCCAGCGTGGAAGCGCACGCGCGGGTCCGACGAAAACTGGGGCAGATAGGCGGTCGGCAGCACCTCGCGCGTCTTAGGAATGCCGGGGGAACGCGCCATGGGGCCTCGCGTCAGCCAGTCGATCAGCCGGATGGCGATCCAGTTCATCATGATCGTGGTGATCACCTCGTGCGCCCCGGTGCGGGCTTTGAGGTAGCCTGGTATGGCCCCCCAGATAGCACCTGCGAGCGCGCCGGCGATCACAGCCAGCGACATGTGGGCAATCCACGGCAGGTTGGTCACGCTGTAGCCGACCCACACCGATGCGGTGGCTCCGATCAGCAACTGCCCCTCGGCCCCGATGTTGAACAGGCCGCAACGGAACCCCAGAGCAACGGCCAGGCTGGCGAAAATGAGCGGGACGCTGGCCACTAGGCTTTCGGAGATCGGGGCCAATGCCGTGATCAACGCCGATGCGTCCCCGGTTTGCACCCAGGTCCCGAAGCCCTGGACGATATCTCGCAGACTGCCAAGAGACCCTGCCAGCAAGGCACCGTAGGCGCTGGCCACAGCGGATATGGAAGCTGCTATGGCCTCGCCAGGAGCACTGAAAAAGTTGCGGTACAGGTGCAGGATCTCCGGGTCTGAGAGGACGATGACGATCGAACCGAGCACCAGCGCGGTGAAGATGGCCAGGATCGGCAGCAGCACCGTCTGCAACACGGCTCGCCAGTCTCGGGCCGGCGCGTCTGACAGCGGCGTTGTTGGCGGTACCTGACCTGAAGTTGCAACCTGACTCACAATGTTCTCCCTTTACCAGAACCAGTTGAATCTACCCACATCTTGGCTCCGCGGTGCCCGCTCTTCGCCCGTCACAGGTTATCTTTACGTCACAATTCGCACTTCTTCTTTGACGGGTATCTTCCTCTCACGCTCCTCCGGCTTGACGCCGGCCATCAGCAACCCCAGTTCCTCGCGGGTGGCTTCCTCGGCCGGCAGGATGTCGATGATGCGCCCCCGGAACATAACGGCGATGCGGTCCGAGAGAGCTATGATCTCGTCCAGCTCGGATGACACCAGCAACACGGCACAGCCGGCATCGCGCTTCTCGATGATGCGCTTGTGGATGTACTCAATCGAGCCGACGTCGAGGCCACGGGTCGGCTGGGCGGCGATAAGCAGGGAGATAGGGCGCGAAAACTCGCGGGCTACGATTACTTTCTGCTGGTTCCCCCCCGAGAGGTTGCCGGCCTCAAGCCAGATGGACGGGGTGCGGACGTCGAATTCACGCACCAGCTTCGAGGCGTACTTGACCATTTCCTCCTCGTTCAGACTGATCCCTCGCGCAAATGGGGGTTTGTAGTAGGTGTTCAGCACCACATTGTTCACAATCGGATAGCTGAGCACCAGCCCATCGCGGGTACGGTCCTCGGGGATATGGCCGACACCAAGTTCGATGATCTCGCGCGGCGAGGCGTTGGTCACGTCCTTGCCCATGATCATGACTTGGCCGGCTACCACCTCGCGCAGGCCGGTTATGGCCTCTACCAGCTCGGTCTGGCCGTTGCCCTGCACGCCGGCGATTCCGAGGATCTCGCCGGCCCGCACCTCGAACGAGACCCCCTGGACTGCCGGCGTATCTCGCTCGCTTAGCACGTGCAGATCGTTCACCACCAGCACCGCTTGACCTGCGTGGGCGGGGGGCTTCTCAACCGTCAGACTGACCTCGCGCCCCACCATCATGGCCGCCAGCTCTTCTTCGGTCGTCTCTTCCGGCGTTGTCGTGCCAACGACTCGACCATTGCGCAAGACGGTCACGCGATCGGCGATAGCCATCACCTCTTTGAGTTTGTGAGTGATAAAAATGATCGAATTACCCTGCTCGACCAGGGACTGGATCACCTCGAACAGTTCTTCGACCTCTTGCGGCGTGAGCACGGCCGTCGGCTCATCCAGGACGAGGATGTCAGCGTGTCGGTAAAGCACTTTGATGATCTCGACGCGCTGCTGAACCCCCACCGGCAGGTCGTGGATGCGCGCATCCGGGTCGACTTCCAACCCGTACCGCTCGGAAATCTCTCGGACGCGCTGGGCAGCCTCTTTGCGATCCAGAAAGATACCGTTGCGAACATCCTCTACGCCCAGCATCACGTTCTCGGTTACTGTCAGAGGGGGAATTAGCATGAAGTGTTGATGTACCATGCCGATGCCCAGGGCGATGGCGTCGTTGGGTTCTTTGATGTCTGCCTTCTGACCGCGCACCCAGATTTCGCCCTCGTCCATCTCGTACAAGCCATAGAGGATGTTCATTAGCGTGGTCTTGCCGGCACCGTTTTCGCCCAACAATGCGTGGATCTCACCTTCTTGCAGGGTGAAGTCAATGTGATCGTTGGCCAACACGCCGGGGAACGCTTTTGTGATTCCGCGAAGTTCGAGTACAGGAGGGGCTTCTTTTCCCATCAGCAATTCCGTGTCGTAAACTGGTACACAAACAGGCCGGGGGAGCCCCATAGGGCTCCCCCGGGTAAGTCCCCGAAGGGCTATTCACACTCCAGGTTGGCGATGAAGGCTACTAGCGTGTCGATCTC
>CAYYSH010000066.1:0-12166 GCA_964474265.1 uncultured Anaerolineales bacterium | reverse complement strand
GGCACTGAAGCTGTGACCATTGTTCATGTAGTCTATTCCATAGGCGTTGAGGCCCGGGATGCCTGTATGGCAGAGGCTACAGCTATCGAGCTGGGAGCCGGCAATGCCTGGGTATTGGGTCCGTGCGTCACTCAAGTAGCTACTCTTCGCCTGGGCAGGTTTGGGCCGATCGACAAGGAGCAGGCCGCCGAGCACCAGGCTTACCAGTGTCACGACGGCCAGCACGATGTGCCATTTGGGCCGAGGAAGTCTGTGACGGTCGTGTTGCATGTGAGGTTCCTCCTCTTGCGCGTGTTCGATATCGCTTTTGTAATCCATCAACTACCACCTGGCTGGTACTGTGGAAGAGTATAGCGCCAAAACCGGGTTTTTCGCTTGACGCAGGGGCATCGGCTGCTCAATGAACGCGACACAGCCGCACAACGGTTGCACGACGTTGTGCGCTTTTAGCAGATGGTGTCGAAGAGGCTGTCGTACTTATCGATGAGGTGAGACCAGTCGAAGCGGGTGACGTGCCGGCGCAGGCTGTGCTGGCGCAACTCGTCTCGATGGGTGATGGCCCAGCGCAGGCGATCCAGCAGGCCGGCCATGTCCTGGTACAGATGGCGGTCGTGGGCCTCGGGGGGCAGTAGCTCGGGATACGCCAGGCGGTTCGGCAGGATGGGGTAGCAGTCACAGTACATCGCCTCTACCGTCGCCACCCCGAAGAATTCATGGATGGCGGTGCTGACCACGATATCGGCCTGCCATAACAGCCGGCTGTAGGCGGCCGGGTCGTCTTCCCAGCCGTAGTGGATGATCCGGTCGCCAAGGCGTTGGCGGGCTTCCTCGAACTCTTCGGGGATGTTGCGGAAGTTCTCGCCGGCCAGGGTTACGCGAAACTCAAGACCCTCGCCAGCCAGCGTGTAGAGGGCGTCGAAGAAGGTGGCCGGCGCTTTGTCATACTCCCAGCGCTGGTTCCACAGGATGATGGGGGAACCTCCATCGCCGGCAACACGTTCGGGATCGTGCCGTGTGAGATCCACCCCCAGGTGGAGAACCTGGCTCTTGGCCCGCACCTCGTCGATGGTCTCCAGGTTGTTGAAATCTGGGAAGTGTTTCAGCAGGCGCGGTAGCTCATCGAAGAATTCGTTGAGGTGGTACCGGGAGTTGAAAAGCACCCTGTCGGCGGCCAGCATGGAAGCGTAGTTGATCCAGCCGTAGTGCAGGTCCCGTTTCGTACCGGGTGGAGGCGGATAGGTCAGTTGATTCTCGTGCATGTAGAGCACCGCCGGCACCTTTGCCAGCGCGCGGCGCGTCAGGGCCTGGAACGTGGTCAGGTCCAGCATGTCCGATGCGAAGATGACGTCGGGCTGGAGGCCGGCCCCGAGCACCTGTCGGGCCAGAGTGACGGCTGCTCCGTGCATGCGCCACTTCCAGAAGCGGGCCGGCAATGTGCAGGCCGTGGTGGCATGGCGCGTGTGGTGGCAGAACCCGTCCACAAACCGGGCATGGGATCCGCCGTAGTAAGGTTCGAGAATGAGGATGTGGGCCATCACGGGGAAAGTATAACTGTCAACCGATTCTTCCGCAAGTGCATGTTGTGTCGAACGGGTGTGACACGCGATGCGATTCATGCTACAATTCGGGATAGAGGCCGTAGGGAGAGCACATGGGGTGTGGCGGCCAGCAGCGACAACCGCGCTGCTCAAGAATGCCGCGAGTGCAATCGAAGGTTATTCGGGAGCTGTGTATTGAGTATAATGAAGCTTAGCCTGTCTCACAGCCTGACGCGGCGCCACCTGGCTGGTTTGCTGATCGGCATCGCCGCTGCCTTGTGCGTTGCTGTGCTGCCCGGGTATGCCCAGGAAGCCGGCAATGGAACCAGACATCTGGTGAGCGGGCCGACGATCAGCGGGATTCTAGTCGATCCGCAAGACCAACCAGTGTCTGGTGCCCTCGTGCAGGTGTTGCGTGACGCGGAGGAGCCCCCGGTTGCCACGGCCAGGACGCAGGCCGATGGCAGCTTTGCCGTCGTGCTCCCCAGCGATGCACTGCGTTCTAACCTGACTGTAGTCATTGAACGCCCACATTTCAAGACCGTGCGCTACGCCCTGACGGAAAAGGATTTCGATACGCTGCAGACAGACGGCGTCTTTGCATTTCCCGTCACTCAACTTGAGCGCCGCATTACCCTGGGCTTTTGGGTGGCTGCGCTGGCGTTTGTAGGTATGTTAATCCTGGTGGCCCTCGAGAACGTGCACAACACATTGGCTGCACTGGCGGGAGTAGCTGTTCTGTTTATCAGCAGCTATCTGGGAGCGGCCCTCCACCCAGATTTCTTTGTCTTTGATTTCGAACGCTCCTTGCTCTACATCGATTGGAACGTCATCTTCCTGGTCATGGGCATGATGATCGTGATTGCCGTTGTGGAGGGGTCGGGCGTTTTCCAGTGGCTGGCCTATTTCGCGTATCGCATCTCCAGGGGCCGGCCTTGGTTACTGGTGATGGTGCTGATGGTTATCACAGCCGTGGCGTCGGCGTTTCTTGACAACGTGACGACTATGTTGTTGATGACGCCGATTACCATCCAGATTGCATTGGCCATGGAGATGAATCCGCTCCCGTTGCTCATGCCTGAAGTGATGGCGTCCAATGTGGGGGGCATTTCGACGCTCATCGGGACGCCGACGAATATCCTTATCGGCTCATATGCCGGCATCTCCTTTGCCTCGTTCCTCATCGACCTGACGCCGGGCGTGCTGATGGCCATGATCGCCCTGGCGATCTACGTCCAGATCATCTACCGCCGGGCGTATCGACACACTGGAGCGGCATCGCCGGCGCTGGAGGCGCGCCTGCGGGAAAACTCACGGATTACGCAGCCGGAGGAGCTGAAAAAGGCCGGCTGGGTCGGTCTGGGGATGCTGATCCTGTTCCTGTTTGGTGAGTCGATCCACCTGGTGCCGGCTGTGACAGCACTCCTGGGCGCGACGGCACTCTTGATGTGGATTCGTCCCGATGTCGAAGAGATGATCGAGGCGGTTGACTGGACGACATTGGTGTTTCTCATGAGCCTGTTCATCGTGGTTGGTGGGATTCAAGAGGTGGGGCTCATTGGCTATGTGGCCCAGGGCATTGGCCGTGTGATCGGCCGTAACCTGGCGCTGGCTGTCGTGGTGGTCACCTGGCTGGGCGCGTTGATGTCAATGGTGGTCGCCAACATCCCGTTTACGGCTGCCATGCTGCCTGTCGTCGGTTTTCTGAGCAGTCGCATCCCGGGCGCTCATAATCAGGCACTATTTTTCGCGTTGTCGGTCGGTTCTGCCATGGGGGGGAATGGCTCGCTGATTGGTGCGTCTGCCAACATGGTAACCGCCGGCATTGCTGAGCGTGTTGGGTATCCCATCACATACGTGGATTTCTTGAAGCAGGGCTTTCCTGCGATGGTTGTGACCGTGGCTGTCGGTACGCTATGGCTGTTGTTCCACTTCTAAGGACAGAGCGACTGAGATCGGTTTCTCCACAAGGACGAGACAAATGGGGGTGTTCCTATGGATCCTGAAAAGACTTTGGAAGGTCCATCAGAAGAGACGTCGGAGCCTGGCAGGCGTCCACGTATCGTATGCGCAGCTCGTGGTGGCAAAGGCAGCCGGCCGGCTGTTATGCGTGCTATCCAATTGGCCAAAGAGCGCAATGCGGATCTGACGTTCCTGTTCGTGGTGGATGTCGAATTCCTGTGTTATGCGACAATCGGTCCACTAAGCATCGTTCACCAGCAATTGCGGGATATGGGCGAGTTCATTATGGCCACGTTGCAGGCAAAGGCTCAGGAGCTGGGTGTGGCTTCCGACTACGCAGTTCGCGAAGGGGAGGTGCGGGAGCAGATTCGTCAGTATGTGGAGGAGAACGACGTTGATGTGCTCGTCATGGGCCGGCCACTGCAGGAGACCGACGCTGCGATTTTCGATGCCGGCACAGTCTCAAACTTCGCAGCGGCTCTGGAGCGAGACGCCGGTGTCGAGGTCATTCTGGTGGGGCAGGAGGACGTTCTGGGGAACGAACGCATTGGGACGTGATCGCCATGACATCGGGCAATCAGCGGGCGTTTGACACCCGTCGGGATACCACGCAACCACGTGCAACAGTGCTGTGTGCTATTCGCGGGGGACCGTTCAGCCAGTATACGGTCCAGAGAGCGATGCAGATCGCACAGGAGCGTCATGCCAGACTGGTCTTCTTGTATGTCGTGGACGCCGAGTTTCTCGGTTATGCGACGGTGGGGCGGCCACGGGTGGTGTTGAGAGAGCTGCGTACAACCGGTGAGTTTATGATGTCTATCCTGAGGGACCGTGCTATACGCCAGGGGGTTGATGCGGACTACGTGGTTCGCACGGGGGATGTGCGCCGGCAAATCGTCGAATCCGTGCGCTGGCAAGATGCGGATGTGCTGGTAATGGGCCGGCCAATCAGGAGCCCAGGCTCTGACACGTTTACCGAGGAGACACTGGCAGAGTTTGTAGATCGTGTGGTCACCAAGACCGGCGTCGAAGTCGTTCTGGCTGATACAACAGTCGCGTTGCCCGAGTGATGTGGTATAGCATCAACACGTCAACACAACGTACCGAAGTTGCAAAGCGCCGTGTGCGGGCTGCCATCCTGCTGTTGGGGTTGGCGGTCGGGCTGTTTTGGGCCACCGGTGCCGGCCATGCGCAGGAGGCAGGTCCGCTGACTGCGGCTGAAGGACCGACCATCACTGGCGTCATCGTAGACTCGCAGGGCCGGCCAGTGGCCGGCGCTACCGTAGCGCTTGTGCTGGAAGATCATGCGGATGCCCTGGCTGAGACAGAAAGCCAGCCAAGCGGGGCATTCATCCTCTATGTGCCAGAGGAGGCTCTGGCAACGGATCGGCTGTCGGTGCTGATCGAACGGCCTCACTTCACGAGCGTCCTGTATCAGTTGTCCTCTGACGATGTTCAGGCGTTGGTGACCAACCATACGCTCACGTTGTCCACGACGATGCTGAAGCGCCGGATCACAGCGGCCTTCTGGATTGCGACACTTGCCTTTGCCGGCATGTTGGCGCTCATCGCCCTGGAAGTGTTGCACAACACATTGGCGGCGTTGGTCGGTGTCGCCATCGTCTTTCTGACCAGTTATCTGGGCGGAGCAGTCAGTGACGATCTGTTCATCTTCAACTTCGAGCGGGCAATGGTCTATATCGACTGGGAAGTGATCTTCCTGGTCATGGGCATGATGATCGTCATCGCTGTCGTGGAGGGCACAGGGATCTTCCAGTGGCTGGCCTATTTCGCCTATCGCGTCTCCAGAGGAAAGTCGTGGTTGCTGGTGGCCATTCTGATGCTGATTACGGCGCTGGCATCGGCCTTTCTGGACAATGTGACAACCATGCTGTTGATGACGCCAATCACCATTCAGATTGCGTTGTCACTGGAGATGAACCCATTGCCACTCCTGATGCCCGAGGTGATGGCGTCCAACGTAGGAGGTATCGCGACGCTGATCGGGACACCAACCAACATTCTCATCGGGTCGTTCGCCGGCATCTCCTTCACGTCGTTCATCGTCAATCTCACGCCTGGGGTGCTGATGGCCATGGTGGCTCTTATCATCTACGTGGAGGTGGTCTATTTTCGAGCTTACCGGGAGGCCGCTGCCGTAACCTCACCGGGACTGGAGCGCCTGCTGCGAGAGCGGTCACAAATCACAGCCCCGGATGACCTGCGCAAGGCCGGCTGGGTTGGTCTGGGCATGCTGATTCTGTTCCTTTTGGGGGAGCGCATTCACCTGGTGCCGGCGGTGACGGCATTGCTTGGTGCCACCGCTCTCCTGGTGTGGATTCGGCCGGATGTGGAGCACATGATCGAGGCTGTGGACTGGACAACCCTGGTGTTCTTCATGGGCCTCTTCGTGATGGTCGGCGCTATACAGGAAGTGGGGCTCATTGCCTGGATAGCGGATCTGGTTGCCCACATCGTGGGCACAAACCTGACGCTGGCGATGATCTTGATCATCTGGATGAGCGCTTTCATGTCCATGATGGTGGACAATATCCCGTTTGCAGCCGCCATGCTGCCGGTGGTGGGATTCCTGACCTCTCAAATTCCAGGGGCCGAAAATCGCATGCTGTTCTTCGCCCTGTCCGTAGGCGCAGCGATGGGGGGCAATGGAACCCTGATCGGCTCGTCACCGAACCTGGTGGCGGCCGGCATTGCCGAGCGGGCCGGGTACCCCATTACCTATGGCACGTTCCTGAAATATGGCTTGCCGGCGACCATTGTCACTGTGGCAGTAGGGACACTGTGGTTACTGATCCGCTTCTAAGCACAAAAAAGCCGGCCTAGGGGGGAACTTTAGACCGGCTTTTGGAGGCCTCCGAAACAGTGACGAGCGGAAAAGCTCCCTGCCCAAGGCTCTTTCTCCGCTGTTGCGTCAGAGGCCTCCTACCTTGGAGGAAGGTTGCTCGCCTTCTTGGTCCTTCCTCCAGGCGTCCTGCAATTTTAAGAACGGATAGAGGGTTGCTGGTGTTATGCGTGGACCAGCGATTTCGCATGAATTCCTTGAAAATTTAACATACCATGATGAAGGGCCACACCCTCGCCAGGTGTGGCCCTTGTACTGCCGTCGCAGGATAGATGCCGGCTATGGGTAGATCCCTCGGATCATCGTTGCGTCGGCGACGCGCTTGATGGCCAGGATGTAGGCTGCTGTTCGCATGTCAACCTTCTTCTTCTGTGAGATGCTCAGAACATCCGCGAAGCTCCGTTTCATGATGTGTGCCAGCCGCTCGTTGATCTCTTGCTCCGACCAGAAGAAGGACTGCATGTCCTGCACCCACTCGAAGTACGAGACGGTGACACCGCCGGCATTGCATAGAATGTCCGGGATGACGAAAATCCCCTTGTCGTACAGGATTTCATCTGCCTCCGGCGTTGTGGGGCCATTGGCCGCCTCGGCAATCACGCGGGCCTTGATGTAGTCGGCATTATCACCGGTAATCTGGTTCTCCAGTGCAGCCGGCACCAGCACGTCGCACGAAAGCTCCAGAAGTTCAGCGTTGGTGATGCCATCAGCGCCGGGGTATCCTACGACTGAACCGGTCTCCGCTTTGAACTGTTTCACGGCCCGGGCATCAAGCCCCTTCGGGTTGTAGATACCACCCTTCGAGTCACTAACGGCGATAATCCTGGCGCCATGGTCCTGTAAGAGGTAGGCGGCCACCGAGCCGGCGTTGCCGTAGCCCTGCACCACCACGCGCGCACCCTCGATAGGAATGTCCAGATGCTTGAGTGCTTCCAGGGTGGTGATCATCGTGCCCCGGCCGGTTGCTTCGTTGCGGCCCAGAGAGCCTCCGATTTCAACCGGTTTGCCCGTCACGACCGCCGGCGTGGAGTAGCCACGATGCATGGAATACGTATCCATGATCCAGGCCATGATTTGCGGATTCGTGTTCACATCGGGTGCAGGGATGTCCCCCTCTGGACTCATCAGGATCGAGATTTCTGTTGCGTAGCGCCGCGTCAGGTTTTCCAGCTCATTCTGGGACATCTCTTTGGGGTTACAGATCACGCCGCCTTTAGCGCCACCGTAAGGGATGTTGACCGTGGCACACTTCCAGGTCATCCACATTGCCAGGGCGCGCACTTCGTCCAGTGTCACATCTGGATGGTAGCGGATGCCGCCTTTGGCCGGCCCGCGTGAAGTATTGTGCTGCACCCGAAAACCTGTGAAGATCCGAACCGATCCGTCATCCATGTGTACCGGGAACTTGACAGCCAGCTCCCGATGGGGAACCCGGAGCCATTCTCGCACGCCGGCTTTCAGATCCAGGTATGCGGCTGCCTTGTCAAATTGCCGTTGGGCAGTCTCGAACGGGTTGATGGCTTTGTGTTCAATCGTCTTTTCTTTGACAGTCGATCCCTCTTCTCGAATCATACTGAACCTCCTTGTTCTAGTGTTTGTGGTTTGGCTGAGGTGCGCTAATTGGCACCCGCTTGCAACAAAAATACGGGCTCTCCGCCGAAACGGTCACTGTGTGAACCGCGCCGGCTGACATGAGCCCGCTGAAGCTACAAGATACTTGCATAGATCGCCATTGACCTTGATCGAATTGTCATAGGTGAAGCCACTTCTAAGTGAGATTATAACATAGCAGGGTCAAAATCCGGTCCGAGACCGGTTCCACGCGGGTCCAAGTGCTAGCCCGTCGATTTGTTCACCTGCCCAAGAGCATCCAGCACGTTTTCGATAAATTCCTCAACCGGCACCTCTTGCTCCGGGTTTGTGAGGCATTGCCGTGCGTAAGAGCGGACGAGGGCGACGCTGGTATAATATGAGGCAGAGCGAACGGCACTGAGCTGCTGGAGGATCTCATGGCAATCCCGCTCATCCTCGATCATTCGCTGTACACCCCGAACCTGCCCCTCGATCCGCCGGAGCCGCTTGAGTAGGTCGTCCTTTACCTTCGGATCAGTGACTTTCATCGGGCTATGCCTCCCGCCGGTCTTGCTGGAACGCGCTTGGATCCTACCCTAGTATACTTATCTGTGCCGTTTAGTCAAACAGGTAAATGCCCGCGGCCCTGTGGAGAGCCTGGAAGTCACCCTATTGCAGATCGGATGCATGAGCAAAAATGCCAGGCGTGCCTCCCGTGTGCAGGAAAACCACTGTGTCGTCCTGGCTGAATTCTCCCTGCCGTATCAGGTCCATCAGCCCTGCCATCGCCTTGCCCGTGTATACCGGATCCAGGAAGACACCCTCGGTGCGCGCCACCAGCCGAATGGCCTCTACAGCCTCCGGCGTAATGATGCCGTAGCCCGCCCCCAGATACTCCTCTAGCACGATGGGCGTTTCATGTGACGGTGGAGGCGATATCTCGAGCAACCCGGCTGCGGCGGTGGCCAGATTGCGAACCCGTTCGACGCACTCCTCCCGAGGCCGGCTCACGCTGATGCCCCAGATGCGATAGGATGCCCGGAGCCAGCATGCTCCCAGCCACAGGCCGGCCTGGGTGCCGCAGGCGCCGGTGGCAAGCACCAGGTGATCTGCCTGGACTCCCCGATCAATGAGTTGCGTCTCCAACTCCAATGCGCAGGTCACATAGCCCACACTCCCGAGTGGCGACGCGCCACCGCGTGGGATCACGTAAGGCCGGCGGCCGGCACGACGCAGATCATCCGCCACTCCGTCCAGGGCCTGGTCCACCGTGGAGCGGTCCTCGTCGTAGGTAAAGATGATCTCAGCGCCGGCCAGTCGGTCCAGCAGGTAGTTCCCTTGCACCTCAGCAGGCGGATCACCATGCATTACCAGCACAGCGTCCAGACCCAGTTTTCGGGCAGCCGCCACTGTGGTGCGTAAGTAGTTGGACTGGGGGCCGGCTCCCGTGACGATCACATCTGCATCTTGCCGTAGCACGTCGGCCAAGAGGTACTCCAACTTGCGTACCTTGTTGCCGCCCAAAGCGAAGCTGGTGAGATCATCCCGCTTGAAGAAAATGCGCGGTCCACCGAGCGCCCGAGAGAGTCGCGGAGCTTCCTCCAGTGGAGTGGGGAGGCTCGTAAGCCGGATTCGGGGGAGTGTGGATAAGTGCATGAGACACCTCAAGGAATCAAATCACGTAGTCGAAGTTTCGAGTTCAGCCGGCGCTTTCCACCGCCACGGGCTCCGGTGCCCTCGCTGCGAACAGCTTCGCTGCCTGGTGTGCCACTCCAACGCCGACGGCCATGGAGACCGTCGTCGTGATGCTGCCCATGGCCAGAAGCGGCACCCCCACCAGGGAATGGCCCAGGTTGCACCCGCCGGCAATCGCTGCCCCGACGCCCATCAGGAAGCCGCCCATGGCCAGCTCCGCATAGCGCCGGAGGGACTCGCCGCGTACCCAGAGGGTGCCGGCGGTCGCTGCGGCCAGGAAAGAGCCGGGCACAATCCCGACCAGCGCGATGGGGATCCACAGCGATCCCTCGCCGCCACCTTGAGTAAGTGCTGCCAGAGCATTCGCCGGCACGCTGGATGTGCCAAAGGTGTAGTTCGAGCCGCCGGCCCGGGCCAGAAGCCACGCCAGACTGCCAAACACGCCCACCGCCACACCCAGGGCCGGCCAGCCCCACAGCGGACTGCGCGAGGTGCGGGGGGAGCGCCACAGCCAGGCGGCGATGAGTACCCACACCACACCGACCAGAAGCAGGCCGGCTGGCCCCAGAAGGTTGGCGGCTGTCGCGCTCTGGCCTTGCACTGTGATCTGCGGCCCCATGAGGGCCTGGCGGAGGGGGGCCAGGGGCCCACGATACGTGATGATGTCTCCCACCGCCCAGAAGGCCAGCCCGATCAGCGTGCCCAGCATGCCATGGCCCAGCTTGTAGAACAGGCCGGTAATGCAACTGGAAGCGAACACCATCCCGATGCCGAAGACGATACCGCCAACGATGTTAGCCAGCCAGGTGAAGGGTGGAATCCAGGGCTCGATAAACCCCAGCGCCATCAGGCCCCGCACCAGCGGTACCGCGATGAGTAACGAGAGCAAGTAAGCCCGGAACAGGTCAAGCTGGGCGGGCCGGCGGAACAGCCCGCGCAGGGTGCTGTGAAAGCACAGGTCTCCCCGCTCGACGATGTATCCCAGGCCCATGCCGGTCAAAAAGGCCAGTATCCATATCATGGCAGCACTCCTCATAGGCATACGTCTTCCGCATAAGTATACTTGTCAGTTGGCCATTGTCCAAAGGGGAAGTTGCCAGATGAACTTGCAACTTTTTTGTTCCCGGGCTGTAAGATTGAGTAGAAGTGTGCAAAAAGCCACACGGTCCTCGCTTGGAGAGAGGGCATAGAAGGCGTTTCACGTGCTCAAAGGACGTTCTCTGATGAAAAAACACCTGTTTCTTCTGCTGGCCGCGTTCCTTGCCCTCACTGGATGCGGCGACCAACCGGAGATGCCGTCCATCGTTACTGCGACTCCCGCATCTCCCTCCACGCCGGCGCCGCGGGATATCTACCCTGAAGGTGAGCCGGGCGGCGCGCAGGTCCATGAGGCCGGCTGGACGACTCCCGTCAAGCTCCGGTTTAACGACGACGGTTGGGAGGATTCCCCCTACATCACCCGTGACGGCAGTCAGATCATCTTCTTTTATCACCCCTCCCCCGATCTCATCTCCGCGGAGGACGAGATCACCGAGTTCGTGGTTAGCCATCCCGAGGAGGCCGTTGCCCTGGGCATCGACGGGAAACTCTACGTGAGCGACCGCCCCTTTGTCAGCCGGCATGTGCATCCCGTCTCCCAGGACGATAGCCCGGCTCTGGAATGCTGCGCCTATCTCTCGCTGTCGGGCGATCTCTACTATGTCAGCAACCGACGCTCCTGGGAGTTGATGCAAGATGTGCCCGTATCGGTGTATCGCAACGGGGAGCGGCTAGACCTGGGTACTGGCGAGGAGGAAAGTAACCCCCACTACTGCGAGGCCAAAGACGAGTTGTGGTTCGACTGCCCCGGAGATGCCAACCTGTGCGTGATGCGCAACGCGGCTGCCAGCAACTTCCAGGGGGAGGTGGAGCTGGCTCCTTTTCCCGTGAACGCCCGCGATTACGAGAACGTCCAGGATTCCCAGGCCTTCCTCACGGATGATTGCGGTACGCTGTACATCACTTCAGATCGTCACAGCCCTGGCCTCATCCAGATCTATCGTCTGCGCCGCCTGGATGAAGAAGGCCGGGAGTGGACCGAGCCGGAGCTCTTCATCAGCTACGAGAACCCCGTTGCCGAGTTATCCATGACCGCCGATGGCAAAGAGTTGGTGTTTGCTCAGATTTTTTGGCGCGAGGACGGCACGCCCGGCATTGATATCTACTACAGTCGCAAGCAGACACTCCCATGAGCGTGAACTGGCTGTGCCGGCCAATTGGTTTTACCAACCGCTTGACCCGAGTTCCCAAACCCGAATTCTCCTGTCAGCGGCGCCGGCTGCCAGCCATCGTCCGTCGGGTGAAAAGGCCATGCCGTTCACAACCTTGGTGCTGACCGGAAGTTCGGCTTGCACTGCCCAGTCGTCCACCGAGCGGACCTGCACCTTGCTCTCCATGCTCAGGGCAACCGCGGACTCATCCGGCGAGAAGGCGATGCCCCGAACGCCGGCCTCACCTGGTTCGATCGTTCGCACCTCCTGCCAGGTCGCGGTGTCCC
>CAYYSH010000065.1:0-12269 GCA_964474265.1 uncultured Anaerolineales bacterium | reverse complement strand
GCCGCGCCTGATTCTGCAGACAGATGAGGAGCGCCGGCGCTGGGAGGCGGCCGAGGCCCGGCGGGAACGCCGGCTCAGAGAAAAAGCAGCACAGGAAGACTCAAGCAGATAAGCTGGAAGATGGCCGATTGACCAATCATACTGGAAAAGAAAGCGAGGACTGGTTCCGCCCCATAAACCAGCCCTCGTTTCTGTCAGGGGGTAATCTCTGACGATTACATTTATACCTCTCGAACATTAATAGAAGATGAGAGTTCGATTAACGCGAGATTAGACTTCAACACAAAAACAACGACCCGACAAAGCCGCTCTGCCCATAAGCGACATTCCCGGGCCAACAATTTAGGGTGGAGGTTAGTCACCTTTATTGTTGACACTATGATACATCCTGAAGATTAAGAGAAGATGAGAGCTCGCTAAGTGTTGCATTAGAATCGGAAAATGTGTTATAATGCAAACGGCATGATGACATGCTGTTCTACACCCCACAAGTGAGCCATCACTATTCTTCACTGTCAGTTCAGTAAGGAGGTCACACCAATGTCGGTAACACTCAAATGGCACGGTCATGCATGCTGGACCGTGGAGAGCGATGACGCGACACTGCTAATCGATCCGTGGCTGTCTGATAACCCCATGGCTGACGTAGGCCCGGAGGATGTCAGCGCCGATTACATTTTGATTTCCCACGGCCACTTCGATCACGTGGGCGATGCCGTGCAAATCGCCAAGCGAACCGGCGCCACGATCATTTCCACCTTCGAGGTTGTGAATTATTGCCAGGGACAAGGAGCTGAAAACGGACATGGCATGAATATCGGCGGAGGCTTCAATTTCCCGTTTGGTCGTGTCCAGCTAACCATCGCGCATCATACTTCGATGTTGCCTGATGGCAGCTATGGCGGTGACCCAGCCGGCTTCCTGATCACTATCGGTGGTGCTACCATCTACGACGCCGCTGACACTGCTCTCTTCGGCGACATGAAGCTCTATGGGGACATGCATGACATCGACGTGGCGCTCATACCCATTGGCGATAATTTCACAATGGGTCCACGGGATGCCCTGCAGGCAGTTAAGTTCCTGCGACCTAAAGTGGTCATCCCCATGCACTACAACACCTTTGATTTGATCGCGCAGGATGTTGATGCCTGGGCCAAACAGGTGAAAGATGAAACGGAGAGTCGCGTGGCAGTGCTCAAGCCAGGCGAGAGTTACACCATTTAGGTGTCGCCTAACAAGGTGGCCGGCACACAAAAGGGGCGAGACCTTACGGCCTCGCCCCTTTTGTCAAAGGAGGAGAAAAGAAGATGCGATCGGTCGTCTCAGATCATCCGCTGTCCATGCATTCCAACATAGGCCAGGGTAACAACCGGCTTCCCAGGACTTAAGTAATCGGTTAGGCTCGCGAGCCTTCCGTGTTTGACCAGACAAGTAACAGTGTCAAAGCTATGATGATGATTAAGGTCGTCATTTCGGGCCTCCTGAGGGGGGCGTCCAGTATATCACTTCCAAAACCAACCTCTACCAATCCGCACTTCTACTCTGTACTAAATCGGACGAGGTAATGCCGCCAAATCTTACACCGATATCTGTGAGAACGATTATCACTGTAAATGCTACCGTCAAGTTGCGATAGTGTAACGAATGTGTTAAATCGTCCCCTCTTTCCGCTTCTCACTAGATACAACGCACCGGAAAGCAATTAGATACGCGTAGGTTTTCAGACGAATCGCCTACGTCGCGTCTACGGAGCCGGCCTATCCCTTGCCCCCATTCGAGAGATGTGATAAACTGGCATTGTCTTTCATAATGTCAGCACCAAGATTAGGAGAATCTCATGCGATCACAATGGATCAGCCTGTTGCTAGTTACCATCTTCGGACTGGCTGCCCTGCCCATCCTCATTCATTCGATGCCGGCCACCGCTGTGAGCAGGGGAGCCAGCTCGCCACCGGCAGCTTTCGCTCCCCCTCCACACAGCCTCCCTGTGCCCCGCTATCAAAGCCGGCCCCTGGCACAGCCAGGCTCAAGTTCGGCTTCAAATACCGGCATCTTTGAGAACAACCTGCTTGTCAATCCAAGCTTTGAAGGCGACTTTTATCAGCCCCCTGAGTCCCTCTCATCTTTGGTGGCCCAGGGGTGGTCAATCTGGTTCGTCGATCCACGACCGACCGACCACATTCCTGAATGGAACGAAGAAGTACTTCTGGGTCAATCGAAACTCAGTTGGCGGGTCCGCCATGGGGACAAAGCTCAGAAGATGTTCAGTAGTTTCTCAACTCACCAGGGTGGGCTGTACCAACAGGTGAATGTGGTGCCGGGAAGCGACCTGGAGTTCTCAATCTGGGTAGAGGTGTGGAGCAGTGACTGTGACAAGAATTGTATCTCACCGCTAGAACCAGGCGTCGTGTGCCCTAGTCAGAATACCCATGGCAACTACCGGGTATCAGTCGGTATCGATCCGACCGGAGGAACCGACCCTCTGGCCTCAACGGTTCATTGGAAAGCATATCGGCTGCCTTATGATATTCCATATGACACGTGGAACCGGCTGGTGATCACAGACACGGCACAGGCCAGCCAGGTAACGGTATTCACGCAAGGCTGGGCCGAGTTCCGAGTTAAGCACAATGATTCGTATTGGGAAGACGCCGCGCTCACTTACATCACGCCGCCCAACCTGCCGAATAAGGATTATCTCCCGCTTGTACTACGGGATTTTGAAGGGGCTCCCGTAAGCACGGCGACACCAACAGTAACACTCACGCCGGCAGCAACCCAAACACCTCCTCCTACCCAGACATCGACGCCTGTCCCCACCAGCACCGGGACGCCCACCCCCACGCACACGAGCGTACCGCCAACCATCACACCTACGGCTACGCCAAGCTGTAACGACGTGATCACCAACGGCGGATTCGAGAGCGATACTGGATGGGAATTTCAAGCCGGCGTACCATATCCACCGGACTACAGCACCGACCAGGCTGCTGAAGGTGCGCGTTCATTGCGACTCGGTATCCCTGCCGGCGACCCCAACGTCGAGGGCTGGTCTGCCGCATGGCAATCGATCTCGCTCCCTGCGAGTCTGCAGTCGGCCACACTGAGCTTCTCATACTACCCGGTGAGCGACGACCTGGAGCGGGACTACTTTGAGGTACGCCTGCTGGATGAGTCGGGGGCACCCATTGCGTACCTTGTCCACCCACTGGATGGACAATCCAACGCTCAAACGTGGCTGTCCCGTCAATTCGATCTCCGACCTTACGCGGGTCGGACGATTCAGTTGTACTTTAACGTCTACAATGATGGCCAGAACGGCACCACACGCACGTACCTGGATGACGTCCGCGTCGAGGTCTGTGGCGCTTCAACGCCGGCCACGAGCCTTCAAAGTGTGCATGTACGCGCGCCGCAGTTCAACATTCTACAGAGCGTACCTTTTGGCCAGGTACACTTCACCTGGGCACGGTATGGCAAGCATACACCCAACGTGAACTGGACGGATTGTGAGAACCCCACGGACGTGGAGGTTGAGTGGGTTTACGTGAAGAACGAGGGCAAAGCTGTTAATCTGGAGGGATGGACGCTGGAAGACGGGGATGGCAATGTGTTCACCTTCCCGCACTTCATTCTAGGCGCCGGCGAAGGATTGCGAATCTGGACAGACGCTCGAGAGAACGGTCCAAATGATGTGTTCATGGGCCGTGCGGAGCAGATCTGGAACGACGACGCCGATCGGGCAACACTCCGTTTCCCGAACGGCGACCTGGCTACCGGATCACTGTGCTGGTTCGAGGCCGGCGGCTTTCCTGTCTCTTGCCCTGACGAGGCTCCATAGGCACTTTGTCCAGCCGGGGATGAACGACGAGCGCCGAGGCACGTCGTTCATCCCTGGTCATCAGGCCTAGATGGGAGCCCCGTCGTCAAGCTCCGGCCCGCGTCAAACCTCGCCCCGCAGCAATGCCTCCAGGTCCGGATGCCAGACTCGGTCTTGCTCAGCCTCACTGAGGCAACTCTCCGCAAATTGCACTACAGTCCCGTGGGCCGAGCGCGGCGAGATGAAGGCCTCTTTCCACTCGGGGTTCTGATAGTTCTCGCTCACGATGCGGTAGCCGGCTGCTTTCAGGTGCTGCACCAGCTCCTCAATGTTTTGCACCATGAAGGTGATGTGGTGCACGCCCTCGCCCCGCCTCTCCAGGAACTCGTGCAGGAAGCTATCCTCGCCGGCTGGCTCGATGAGCTCCAGCTTCCCGCCATGTGGGTAAGTGAGCTGCACCCACCGGAAACTCCCGGCCTCCTCATAACCACCCTGGTGGTACTTTCCACCCAACGTGTCACGATAGAGAGGCAGCGCATCGCGAATATGGCGGACCGCAATGGCGACGTGATCAAGCTTCTGCACGTATGAGCGCAATACCTCGTCCATCAGTGCGACTTGAGCATCTCCTGGCGGTCAGGGTCCCACGGATATACGACCCACCGGTCGGTCTCAGCGGCCCAGTAATCAGGGGCATCGTTTACGATGCTGTGGGTAGGCTTGTAGTGCAAAACGGCGACTTCGGGGTGCCCACCGGCCTGGCAGACTCGCCGGCGAACAGCAGACATCGTTTGCCCGGTATCCCAAACTTCATCGATGATCAGGACGCGCTTGCCACGCAACACCTCTGGCTCGGGGAAGTTCAGGAATTGGGGTTCAGGAAGCGTCTCTCCCAAATCTGTATAGAAAACTACCGATGTCGCGGTGATGTTGCGCAACCCCAGGCGCTCAGTGAGGAATGACGCCGGGAAAACGCCGGCGCGCGTGATGACCAGCACTATGTCGTAGTCGCTAGTCAGTTGCTGTGCCAGCCGATCGGCCAACACTTCGATCTCATCCCAGGTTGGAAAGATCTTCTTCAGTGTCAAACTCCTTGCGCGAATTTCTGAGTTTCTCGTTCTCGTACGATGCCATTTGACCCTGGCACCGGTTTTTCATGCCAAAAGCCCGTCCAGAATCATATCAGTGAACATGTCGGCGATTTGCTCCGGGCTCAGGGGGCCGTCCGGATGGTACCAGTGATACAGCCAATTGCCGACCGACAAGACAAGAATGCCGGCAAACTTCGGGTCTACATCGCGGAAGACGCCGGCCTCCACCCCCTCGGCAATGATGCGGCGGAACATCTGCTCATAGGCGTCCCGCCGCTCCAGCACCGAGGTCCGATGTGAAGGGCTCAGGAACTTCCACTCGTGAAAGTAAACGGTTGCCGCATCCAGATTGTCTGCTACCAGCCGAATGTGGGCCCGGATGGCATTCCGCAGCTTGTCAATCGGCGGTGCATCGGAGTTGGCGATCGGCTCAAGCGTCTCCAGAAACTGATCACCGATCCGCCGCACGACAGCACGGAGGATATCTTCTTTGCTGTCAATGTGAGCGTACAGGCTACCACCTTCCAACCCCAGCTCACTGGCAATCCGTCGCATGGTGGTGGCGTGATAGCCGTACTGGCTGAACAGTCTCTCGGCCGTGTCCCAGATTTCTTCCACCCGGCTCGTCGGGCTCATTGATGCAATGTCCTTTCCTTGGGAACCTAACGAGTGTTAGTTACATTGTAGCAACAAGTTCTGCATAATGCAAGTGCCGGAGAGGACAAGAGCCAGAGGGAAGATCATGGCCGATCCCCCGGCCACAGCCGGGATCAGCTCTATGTGATCGCCATCCCGCAGCGTGGTCGAGGGATCAGCCTGTTCGTCATTCACTGAAATCACGATCGGCAGATCGTCCGGCACGTCGAGTTCGCGCAGGACATCCGCCACAGTCGCATCCTCGGACAGTTCCAGGGATACGTGACCTCGAATCTGTCCATCCGGTCGATGGCGGAGGATGGTGAACAGGCGCACATCAACACGGATCATAGGTCATCGAAAAGGGTGTCCAGCTCCTCGGCCGGCACGTCAAAAACGGTGTTCAAGGGCGGCAGCGGTTCTTCCATCATCCACTCCGGTACCCGGTCGTCGGCCGGCGTGAAGCCGGCCCGCCGGTTGAACTCTCGCTCTAGCCGGAGTGTCTCCCGCCCCACCTCGTTCAAGTAGTCGTCACCGACGCCCCAGCCGTAGCGACCGTTGATCAAATCGCGGATCATGGTCAGATCCTGGGCAAAACCAAACCCGCCCATGATGCACACACCCAGAGAGTCGTAGCCGGCCATGCTGATCTGAACCCGTTTAGACAATTTAGCCTGGCCTTCAGGATTCGTATGGTCCACGTTGGCGCGAATCGTCAGTCCGCTGGTGTGATCGGCACCCTGGGGTGAGGTGGCGTACGTGACGCCAGTGCCTTTGATCGCTCGCGGATCGTAGGCCGAGATGGCCTGATTCTTGACCACCGGGATACGCGTGACGCCCAGCACCCGGCCGGCCAGGCCGGCGCCACCACCGAGCGCCCGACCCAGAACTGTGCCCCGGCGAACCTCGTCCAGGAGTTCCAACGCCCGTTGGCCATCTCCCCATTCCATGAGGCCGGCTTCGGCTGCCACGCCCAGCGCGGCTCCGATTTCGATGCTATCCAGCCCCAGGTCGTTCGCCTGCACATTCAGTTGGCCGATGACGTCCAGGCTGTCAATCCCCAGGTTGGAACCCAATAACCCGATGGTCTCATATTCAATGGGTGACACGATGGTCTTGCCGTTGCTGTCGGCGAATACGTTGGAGCAGCGGATGATGCACCCCGGCATGCAGGCGTGGTCGTGCACACCTTCGCCGCCTCGTTCACTAATGAGGTCGTGCAACATCTCGCCGCTGATGCGCTCAGCGTGCTCAAAGCGGCCGGCAGAGAAGTTGCGGGTGGGAATGCCGCCTTTGGCATTGCACATGGACACCATGGCCGGCGTCCCGTAGTAGGTGTAGATCTGGCTGGTCTGTGGGTGCTCTTGAAGCGACTTGATGTACCGCTTCTTGGCATCATCGAACAGCTTCTTGTCCACCAGCGGGGGCATCTTTGTGCCGGCATCGTCAATGACGATGGCTTTGATACCCTTGCTGCCCATGACTGCTCCCAGCCCCCCTCGGGCACTGATGCGCCCTGGCACCCGGTCCTTGTCCAGGTGCACAATGCCGGCGGCCGTCATCCGCATCTCGCCGGCCGGCCCGATCATTGCCAGTCCCACCTTAGGGCCAAACCGCTCCAGGAGCTGCTCTGCTGTGGCATGCACACCCACGCCGGCCAGGTGAGGGGCCGGCTCCAGGCGTGCCTCATCCTTGCTCAGGTACAGCAGGTAGCGATCTCTTGGGTCTGCCGGCTGCCCCTCGATGATGAGGGCATGGATGCCCAGCCAGACCAGTTTGAGAGCCGTTGTGCCGCCGGCGTTGGCTTCTTTCACGCCGCCTGTGAGGGGGCTCTTGCCACATACCGAGATGCGATCGCAACTCGACACCATATGGCCGACCAGGGTGCCGGGTGCGAAAATCAACTTGTTGTGCGGACCGAGGGGGTCACAGGTCGCCGGCACCTCATCCAACAGGATTCGTGCGCCCAGCGCCCGACCACCAAGTCGTACCCAGCCGTCCGGGACATCCTCATACGTGATCTGGCCAGTTGCAACATTGACACGACAAATCTGGGACATCATCACACCCTTTCTGTGAACGTGAGAAGATATCAGGTTATCAGCGTGAGCTTCCGTCACTCAATTGCAGCGAGCACGCGACTCCTCGTCGAGGATCACGAGCCGCTCGAGAATTGAATCACAAGGTCGATGTCAGCGCCATAGAAGATCGGCTCGATATTGCGCAGGAAGGTGGCGAAGAACTCGCTCCGCTCATCAGTGTACAGTTGAGTGTACAGGTCGATAGCATTCAGCAGGTGCTGCTCGTTGTACGCCACCCGCAGAACCTCCCGCTTGTTCACACCCAGGTGGAGGCCATCCGATTGGGTGACGATGTCGATTTCCTGGATGCCGGCCTTTTTGATGAGTGTCACAATCTCCGGCGTAAGCTCAACGGCTGTGAGGTCAATCTGCGCAAGCTGGGCGATTTCGCGGCTGGTGATGTCAGCAATGCTGGGCACACCTTCGTCAGAGTACGTGATGACCCCGTTAATGACGGCTGTCGGCTCCTCAATTGCGGGGGCTTCAGCCACAGCCCTCTGAGACCGATCGCGCGGTGGTATCTCGGATGCGCCGGGCTGTGTCGGGAACTTCGCAAGCACATCAATGCCCACTCGTCCGAGCAGAGGCATTGCCTTGGCAATGGTTGTGTCATACTGTACCACATCCAGTTTGTCCAGCAGATCGCCGATGTATGCCAAACTATCCTGGTTCCAGGCGAGATACGGCAGCGCTTTGCCGTTGACGTAGATGAACAGGCCGGCATCGCTCGATTCCAGCTCGATATGCTGGACATTATGCTCGACGAGCCACTGAATAGTCTCAGGTGGCAACTCGACAAAGCTCACATCCACGGGCAGAAAGCGGGCCAATGACGACACCTTCATACCGAAGACAGTTGGGACACCACTTTCATCATACGTCATGGCGATGCGCGGCAGGTTGATTCGAGGCATGTGCTGTGCCACAACACCAATGGCACTCCCGGCGATATCCTGCAAGCGGTCCCCTGCCGACTGCCCGCCACACCCCGCAAGAGAGAGGGCTATGAGTAGCAGCAGGAGAATCACTGGCCAGAGGCGTCTTTTGGCTGTCTGCATCTTGGTATCTCCTCCTTTGTTTGATTGTGGCTACGGACTTCGTTGGTGGAGAAACATCTGGTGCGGTCCTGATAAATCCTGATCATGAGCGCACAACTTAACAGATGCTCAGCGGGTCTCGGCCCGGAGTAGATCAATCGTCTCGAATGCGTGGCGCAGATGTGGGATCACGATGCTACCCCCAACGACCAGCGCTACATTCAGCGCATCATACAGTTCTTCGTCAGACCAGCCGGCCTTGACGCACTGAATGAGATGATAGTCGATGCAATCGTTGCAGCGAAGCACCGCCGAGGCAACCAGGCCCAACAACTCCTTTGTTGGAGCGTCCAGGGCGCCATCTCGATACGCCGCCGTGTCCAGGTTGAAGAAACGCTTGATACCCAGATGGTCAGCATCCATAATGCGCTCGTTCATCCGCTCGCGATAGGCGCGGAACTCATCCAGTCGTGTCGTCACTTCCGATCTCCTCCTCAGCGAATCGAAGTGCGCGTGGCACCAATCAATGTACGCCAGAAGCCGGGCAAATCCCGAATGCGGGGGAAGAAGGCCGGCGTTTGCCGGCGATACGCCTGGTAGCTCTGCCCGAACCGTTCCAGTAGTTCTTTCTCTTCCAGCCAGGACCAGATTACCAATTTGGCGAAGAAAATAAGCGCACACCCCAGAGCTGTGGCGTTATCGCTTAACAGAGCGATGCCTATGGCCAGATGAGCCATCATCGCGTACAGTGGATGGCGCAGGTACGCATACAGCCGGCTTTGCACCAGATGATCCTGTTCCGGAAAATAGCTGTATACTAAAGCCGCCCGGGCCAGTCCGAAGCTCCTGAGAGCTCGAACACCCAACAACGCTCCCTGAAGAATGGCAAACAACCCCAGAACATCCACCACAGCCGGCGAAATAACCGCCGGCCCAGATATAAAAGCCGGGCGGATGATGCCTTCCACCATCAGGATACCCCCTGGCAGGAAAAACCGTATCGCCGCCTGTTGATACGCTCGCTCCGCATACCGATCCCGATAGGTCTGGCGATGCCCCATAAACCCGTACCACATAATCAGCAGCCAGACCACCTCGATGAGAGCCTGTGTGGTGAGAGCGCCTCCGGGCAGCCAGGCATCGACTGCTGGCAGGCCGAGCGTCACAACGATGCCGATCAGCACCGCCCCCGCGACCGCTGCCGGCACCAACGCTGGATGCGGCAGCCCCAACTTTTCGGCCAGGAAACGTGCCTCCAAGTGATCCATCAGCTAGCCTGACTTTCGCCTCGTCGCGAGACAGATCTTCGTCACGAAGATCAGGATGTAGACCTGTTAACCGATATTATAAGGAAAATTCACGCTGAAGGGAAATCGGAATGCTCGCCGGCCAGGCTGCGCCCCCGGGTCTCGGGCAACAACAGTGTGAGTGGCGCAGCCAGGAGCGGCACGAAGGCGATGACGTGCATCGTGATTGGCAAGCCAACGGCGTCCGCCAGCGCGCCGAACAGCGTGGTCGCGATGCCGGCAACCAACATGTTAAACGAGATGTAAAAACCAGTCGCGGTGCTCCGGTTTCCCATGAACAGCTCTTGAATGACCGTCAGCCCGACCGGGCCGGTGGAGAGCATAATCAGCCCGCCTACCAGCAACAAGGGAAACGAGATCAGGCCGGTACTGTGGAGAAATGCGAAAAGCACCGGGACGGATACGACCTGGGAGAACAAGAAGACCGCGCGCCGGCCCAGCCGATCCGACAGCGTGCCCCCCAGCAAGGCCCCGGCTACGCCGGCCAGCTCGAAGATGGAGACGGCCGCGCCGGCAGAGAAAAGGCTTGCACCTGACCGAGTCAGGTACACAGGCAAGAAAGCCACAAAGCTAAACAGGGACATGGCTCGAAAGAGAGCGATACCCAACAGCAGTGCCAACGGCAACCGTTGAGCACTCAGGGCCGCTCGGAGACTCAGCGGTTGTGCTTCCAGCCTGGTGGACGTGGACCCCATCAGGCGATACAGGATCAGCGAGGCCAGGATGCCCGGAATAGCAGCCACGTAGGCATTCTCCAGGCCAACCCAATCGACAACTGTTACAACGAGCAGTGGCCCAATGCTGCGGCCCAATTCTCCGCCGGCCATGAAATAGGACATGCCTCTACCCCACTCCTGGCCGCTCACACGGGTGATCATGGCCGGCGCCGGGGCGTGGAACATGGCGGTGCTGAGGCCGGTGAAGATCAGCAGGGGAATCAGCATGACGTAGCTGGAAGCCAGGCCCAGCGAACTCATGAAGATGGCGGTCAAGGCGGGGGCCACAATGACGAAATACCGCAGGCCGGTCCGGTCGGCGAGATACCCGATGAAAGGCTGGACCAGGGAAGCCCCGCGCATGAAGAAGACCAGGCTGCCGGCCAGAGCCAGCGAAAGCCCCAGCTTGTCTGTCAGCAGCGGGATCAGAGGAGCCAGGAAGGCGGGATAGGTATCGTGTGTGAAATGCGCCAATGCAATCAGGAGCACTCGTGTGGTTTGGAATTTGCGCTCATCGACTCTCGGCAGCGAGGGGCGAATGGTTTGCGTGGTCATCTACAACGACATCCTCTTCTCTCTGTGCAAAGATGAACTGTTAACCTTTCAGCCGTTCAACGATTTTCTGGATGCCTGTCGAGTACTGCATCGCCTTCTTGGGGCGTTGCGCGATGAACTCGGGAAGCCCGCGCCGGCGGGCCAGCGCCCGCAGGATGAGCTTGTTACCCGCCGGCCCCAGCTTCAGGTCCACCGGGATCGACAGCGCCAGCTCCACGACGCTGGGGTCGAGGAAAGGGGACGCAAACCGCATGCCAAACGACGCAGCAATAGCCCGATCGCGCGCGAAGTCGTTGCGCAGCGCGTTCTGCACGTCCCGCTCCAACACCGCCGGCAACTCATCCGGGGGCACGCTCCGATGCTTGTAGAAGCCGGCGAAGAGGGAGTCCGCTCCCTGGGCCGACAGCAGCAGCCCGATCCCCTGCCGGCTGGCGACCTGACAGGCCAGGTAAGTGCCCACCCCCAGCGAGAGGTGCATCTTGTCGGGAGTGACCCCGGCCTCTTGCAGAAGATCACGCACGGCGGGCAGTGCCGCAGCGATGTCGGCCTCGGCGATCTCGATGAACCGGACGGGCAGGGCGAGATAAGGCCGAGATCGCTCGACGAACTCCCGGTCTTTGGAGCGGGTCGTGCCCACGGCGATGAGCAGCGGCGTGTAGCCGGCATCCTGACAGACCCTGGCCAGCACTGCGCTGTCCACGCCGGCGGAGTACATCAGCGCCGGCCTGGCTCCTGCGGCTTGCGTCAGCGCGGCGACCACGGCCTCCTCCAGCGCCGCGTCCAACAACGTCACGTACCGCTCCATCTCATCCATTGTGGTTGCTGGTGTAATGGCAGGGCTCTGAAAGCTTGAGCGGTAGCTGTCTAACTCTCCGCTCCGACATCCTCACCGGTCTGAGCCAGGCGCTCTAAGAACTCGGCAAAAGCCTCCAGATCATGAACCACTGCCTCGTAGCACGCTCGCAATTCATCTGTCAGCTCCTGCAAACGAGTTGGTCGCAAGTTGAATGTGTACACATTGCG